>DASTEX010000700.1:0-12439 GCA_035709185.1 Gemmatimonadales bacterium | reverse complement strand
GACGCCAGGCCGACGCCCTCCCAGCCGATGAACAGGCCGAGGTAGTTCTCGGACATGACGAGCAGCAGCATCGCGGCGACGAACAGGTTGAGGTAGCCGAAGAACCGGGGCCGCCGCTCGTCGTGCTCCATGTAGCCGATGGAGTAGACGTGGATCAGGGAACCCACACCGGTGATCAGCAGCAGGAACAGCGCGGTCAGCGGGTCGTAGAGCAGGTCCATCCCCACGTCGAGGGAGCCGACCTGGATGAAGTCGTAGAGGTGCTGCACGACCTGCCGGTCGTCCTCGTCCCGACCCCAGAGCTGGAGGAACAGCACCAGGCTGATCACGAACGAGCCGATCGGCAGCAGGGTGCCGATCACGTGGCCCCAGGCCTTGAACGGCTTGGGGAACGCAGCGCCACCGATCAGCAGGATCGCCGCGCCGGCCAGCGGCAGCGCGATGACCAGCCAGAGCAGCGAGAAGGCGCCGTCCGCGCTGGTCGGATCCACCAGTGGGATCTCTTCGGACAGGGAGAGCATCAGACCGTCGCTCCTGGCACCAGGGCCGTCGCGAGCGTCGATCTGCGGGATGCTCCGCAAGGCGCAGGCGCGAAGGCATACCGGGGTTGTCTACCGAGCGACTGCAACGCAGCGGAGCGCCCGCAGGGCGACGCGCAGCAGGTCCTGGTGTCAGGAGTGGCGGTCATTGGCGTGGTCCTCAGTACTTCAGCAGGCTGGCGTCGTCGACCGAGGCCGAGCGACGCGTCCGGAAGATGGTCATGATGATCGCGAGCCCGACGACGACCTCGGCCGCGGCCACCACCATCACGAAGAACGCGGCGACCTGGCCGTCCAGGTTGCCGTGCTGCCTGGCGAAGGCAACGAGTGCGAGGTTGCAGGCGTTGAGCATCAGCTCCACGCACATGAACACCACGATCGCATTCCGGCGCAGCACCACGCCGAGGACCCCGATCCCGAAGAGGATGGCGGACAGGGTGAGGGATTGGCTCAGCAGCATCAGAGCTTTCGTTTGGCGATGACCACCGCCCCGACCGCGGCGGCAAGGAGCAGTACGGACGTAATCTCGAACGGTACCAGGTAGCTCTGGAACAGCGGCCGGGCGATGGCGCCGACCACGCCCTGGCTGACGGTCTTTTCCAGCCCCACCCGTCCCGCGCTCAGCGCCTGCATCGGATCACCGTAGACCGCGGCGCCGGTGACTTCGGTGGCCAGGCGTCCGGGCGTGTACTGCCGCAGGGCCAGCAGCGGGCCACCGATGGCGGCGATCAGGCCGATCCCCACCAGCCACGAGGGCCAGCGCCGGATGTCGTTGGGCCCGCCCGCCAGGTTGAGCAGCATGATGACGAAGAGGAACAGCACCATGATGGCCCCGGCGTACACCAGGATCTGGATGATGCCGATGAAATGGGCCTCGAGCAGGATGTAGATCCCGGCCAGGGCGAACAGGGTCCCCACCAGCCAGATGGCGGCGGCGACCGGGTTCCGCTGGGTGATGCAGCCGATGGCGCACACCACCGCCATGGCGCCGAGCAGGTAGAACGCGACTTCCTGGCCGGTCATCATTCGCCCCGGGGATCGGACGGGTCCCACAAGGTGGACACCTGGTGGGTCTGCGACATCAGCCGTTCCAGGTCGTACACGAAGCGGTCTCGGCTGTACTCCGAGTTTTCGTAATGCACCCCGACGTGGATCGCCTCCTCCGGGCAGACTTCCTGGCAGTAGCCGCAGAAGATGCAGCGGAACTCATCGATCTCGTAAATCAGCGGATACCGGTTGCCCTGTTCGTCTTCGCCCGGCACCAGCTTGATGCAGTTGGCCGGACAGATCTGGGGGCAGAGCCCGCAGGCCACGCACTTGGAGCGGCCCTGCTCGTCGGTCAGCATCCGGTGGGTGCCGCGGAGCCGGGAAGAGACGCTCCACTGCTCGGTCGACTTCTCCTCCGGATACTGCATGGTCACCTTGGGCCGGAACATGTGCCGGAAGGTCAGGGACATGCCCTTGAGCGTGGCCCGCACGTAGCTGACCTCCCGCTCCGGCCGCTTCAGCACCTTGACCCCAATTGCCATCAGATCACTCCACCGGTCGCCCGATAGGCGCCCGACATGATGAAGCCGCGGTCGGCCAGGAAGAACAGGAACCACATCAACAGCAGGTTGAACCCGAACAGGACCAGCTGCTGCATCCCGACCGACCGGCCCGGCAGCAGCGCCTCGACCGCCCAGATCGCCACGGTCATCAGCATGATGTAGCCCAGCGCCAGCGGCAGCAGGAACTTCCAGCCGGTAGCCATCAGCTGGTCGAAGCGGAAGCGCGGCAGGGTCCAGCGGACCCACATGACCACGAAGATCCCGAAGGTCACCTTGAGGAACATCATCAGGCCGGTGACGATGGTCTGCGCCATCCCGGGGGACTCGTCCCAGTGAGTGAACGGCACGTCCCACCCGCCGAAGAACAGCGTGGCCAGCATGGCGCAGAAGGTCATCACGTTGGCGTACTCGGCGATGAAGAACATCGAGAACTTGAACGCGCTGTATTCGGTGTGATAGCCCGCGACCAGCTCGGATTCCGCCTCGGGAAGGTCGAAGGGCGCCCGGTTGGTTTCGGCAAAGCCGGAGACGCCGAAGATGAAGAACGAGAGAAACAGGGGCAGCACGTACCAGAGCCCACCCTGCTGCGACTGCACGATCTCCGCGAAGCGGACGTTGCCCGCCAGCAGCAGCACCGGGATCAGGCTCATCCCCATCGGGATCTCGTACGACACCATCTGGGCGCTGGAGCGGAGACCGCCCAGCAGGCTGTACTTGTTGTTGGAGGACCATCCCGCCAGGGCAATGCCGTACACCCCGATCGAGCCGATCGCCAGGACGAAGAGGAAGCCGACCGGCAGATCGGCCACCTGGACCGGCATCAGCCCGTCGTGGGTGAAGCGGCCCAGCAGCGGAAGCGAGATGTCGAACCTGAGCGGGAGCGGTGCCGCCCAGGGGATCACCGAACTCATGACCAGCGCGGGCACGAAAGACAGCGCCGGCGCCAGCAGAAACAGCACCCGGTTCACGTGGTGCGGGAAGGTTTCTTCCTTGATCAGGTTCTTCACCGCGTCGGCGATCGGCTGAAGGATGCCGCGGGGACCGACCCGGTTGGGCCCCATCCGGTCCTGCATCCAGGCCGAGACCCAGCGCTCCATCAGGGTCATGTAGGCCACGCCCAGCATGGTGGCCGTGAAGATGGCCAGCAACTTGATGATGGAAACCAGCAGGAAGCCCTTGAACTCCGGCGTCACGCCCGCACCCCTGCCGCCTCGATCGCGCGGCCGGTGAGTCCCAGATCAGCGTAGTTGAGCCCGCCCAGCGACGGGATGGTCTCGCTCAGCCGCTCGAACGCCCCTGCTGCCGTATCCGGTGCAACCCGTCCGGCGGCCAGGTGCTCCCAGGCGCCGGCCGCGACCCACCAGGCCGGCCGCGCCATGCCGGGCGCGGAGCGGGCCTGCTGGTAGCGCTGCACCCGGCCATCGCGATTGACGAAGGTGCCGTTCTCTTCCGCGGTGGTGGTGACCGGCAGCACCATCTCGGCCGATTCGAAGCGAGGGTCGTCGACCGTATTCAGCGCCACCAGCCGTGGCGCCCGGGTCACCCGGGCGCTCTCGGTGGGATCCAGCTCGGCATCGAGGACGAGCACCAGGGCGGCTTCGGCCGCGGCCGCAACGGCGCCGTCCCAGTCGGCCGTATACCCGGCGATCCGGGCCCCATCGCCGTTGGGGGCCCGTTCCCGACGGAGCGACAGATGGGGGATTCCCGGCAGGGGCGCCTCGTGCCCGGTGGGGATCTTTACCGCGGCCATCACGTCCCGGCCTTCGAGCAGTCGCATGATCCAGCCCAGCGATTCGGTGGAGGCCCGGCCCGATGCCAGCACCACCACTCTTCCCCGGAGATCGCGAACCATCCCGGCCAGCCGCTCGACCGCGGTGTCCCAATCGACCGCGGTGACCCGGCCGTCCTGGCGCACCAGCGGCGCCTCCACCCGGTCGCCCCGGTTCATCCAGCGGTACTCCATCCGGCCGGTGTCGCACATGAAGTGCCGGTTGACCTCGAGGTTGGGCCGGGGCCGCAGCCGCACCACCACGTCGTCCCGGGTGTCGATCATGATGTTGCAGCCCTGGCTGCAGCCGGTGCAGATGCTCGCGGTTTTGTCCAGGTCCCAGGCCCGGGCCTTGTGCAGAAAGTCCTTGGAGATGAGCGAGCCGACCGGACAGAGGTCCACCACGTTGCCCGACCACTCGTGATCCAGCTTCTGCCCTTCGGTGATGCCGATGTAAGCCCGGTCGCCCCGTTCGTACACCTCGATCACCGGCTGCTCGGCCATTTCATCCATGAAGCGGACGCAGCGGGTGCACAGGATGCACCGGTTGGGGACATAGAGAATGTCGGGGCCGAAGTCCTCGACCGGACTGTATCGTTTGGCGTATTCGGCGTAACGGGTCCCGGCCCGCCCTTCCTGAAAAACGAAGTCCTGCAGTTCGCACTCGCCGGCCTGGTCGCAGATGGGACAGTCGAGCGGATGATTGATCAGCAGGAACTCGAGCACGCCCTCGCGGGCATCGAGCGCCTTCTCGCTCTGGGTGTGAACCACCTGTCCTTCGGCCACGGCGGTCACGCAGGCCGGCATCACCTTGGGGCTCTTCTCGACCTCCACCAGGCACATGCGGCACACGGCCGGCGCCGAGAGCGAGGGATGGTAGCAGTAGTGGGGAATCAGGATCCCCGCCTGCTTGGCCGCCTCGATGAGGGGCGTGCCTTTCGGCACGCTCACGGCATTGCCGTCGATGGTCAGGTTGACGAGATCAGTCATTCGTTCTCAGCTATCAGCTGTCAGCTATCGGCTGTCAGCTACTGGTCATAAGTCATAGTTCACGGCTAATGCAGCGATCCGCGTCTTGCCTGGTCCGGACGGCGCCATCAGGAATCAGCTGACGACTGACAGCTGATCGCTGACAGCCCTATACCAATGCGGCGCTGCGCTCGCCCGCCAGGAGCCGATCAAAGTCCTCCCGGAATTTCCCGATTCCGCTCACGATCGGCGCGGCGCAGGAGTCGCTCAGCACACAGATGGTCTTGCCGGTCATGTTCTCCGAGAGATCCAGCAGCAGGTCCAGGTCGGAGGGCTTGCCTTCGCCCTTGAGCAGCCGCTCCAGGATCTTCACGGTCCAGGCGGTGCCCTCCCGGCAGTTGGTGCACTGGGCGCAGCTCTCGTGGGCGTAGAACCGGGCCAGCCGGTAGATCTCGTAGACCAGGTCGGCCGAGTCATCGATCACGATGAAACCGGCCGAGCCCAGCATGGACCCCTTCTCCACGATCCCTTCGTAATCGCACAGGGCCGACTCGGCCTCTTCGGCCGACATGATCGGCACCGACGACCCGCCGGGAATGACGGCCTTGAGCCGGCGCCCAGGCCGCATCCCGCCGGCCATCTCGTAGATGAGGTCCTTCATCGGAAACCCCATCGTCAGCTCGTAGTTGCCGGGCCGCATGATCTGTCCGCACACGGAGAACAGCTTGGTACCGGTACTCTTGGGGTTGCCCAGGCAGAGCGCCTGGTACCAGGCGGCGCCGCGGTTGAGGATGTGCGGCACCGCGGCCAGGGTCTCGACGTTGTTGATGGTCGTGGGCATCCCGAACAGGCCCGCGGCGGCCGGGAACGGCGGCTTGATCCGCGGATTGCCGCGCTTGCCCTCGATCGAGTTCATCAGCGCGGTTTCTTCGCCGCAGATGTAGGCGCCTGCGCCCCGATGGAGTACCACGTCGATCCGCTTGCCGGAGCCCAGCACGTTCTCGCCCAGGACGCCGAACTGATAGGCCTCGGTGACGGCCCGCTCCATGATCCGGAGGGGCTCGGTGAACTCGCCCCGGATGTAGATGTAGATCTGCTCGGCACCGATGGCGTAGGCGGCGATGGCACATCCCTCGAGCAGGGCGTGCGGGGTCCACCGCATGATCTCGCGGTCCTTGAAGGTGCCGGGCTCGGACTCATCGGCGTTGCAGCAGAGATAGTGGGGCTTGCCCGAGTTCTTCGGCATAAAGCTCCACTTGAGTCCGGTGGGGAACCCGGCCCCGCCCCGGCCCCGCAGTCCCGAGGCCTTCACCTGCTCGATGATGGCGTCGGGCGTCGTGCCGAGGGCCTGCTTCAGCGCCTCGTACCCGCCGCGCTTGACCCAGCCGTCGTACGAGCGCGCCCCCTCGTCGCCGAAATACTTCGACAGGACGACGGTCTCTTTGGGATGCGGCGGATGGGGAAACCCCATATTTCACTCTACCTTCTGGTTCAAACTTCAGGACTTAGGACTTGGGACTTGGGACTTAGTCCTCTCGCGGGTATCGAGATACCGGCCGCAATTCGCAATCCTGCAGCGGGAACTAAGTCCTAAGTCCCAAGTCCTATTGGTATCTTTCCAAAATTCCCGGCACCTTCTCCGGCGTCACGCTCTCGATGAAGTCCTCGTCGATCAGGATCGGGGTGGCAAAGCCGCAGGCCCCGAGGCATTCCACTTCGATCACGGTAAAGCGCCCGTCGGGACTGGTGGTGCCCAGCTCCCCGCACCCAGTGTGCTTGAGCAGCGACTGAACCACATCGCCCGCGCCGCAGAGGTGGCAGGGCGAGGTGGTGCAGACCTGGATCACGTGCCGCCCCATGGGGTGCTGGTAATACATGGTGTAGAACGTGACCACGCCCTTCACGTAGGCCGGCGTGAGTCCCAGCAGCTCCCCGACCTCGGCCATCGCCTGGGGCGAGATCCAGCCCCGCTCCTCCATCACGATCCACAGGGCCGGCAGCAGGCAGGCCTGCTTCGTGGGGTACTTGGGGAAGAGCGCCTCGAGCTTCTCGCGCGCCTTTCCGGTGAACACCGGCTCGTGCGCCGCGGGGGCGTGCGTGCTCATCGGTCGATCTCCCCCATGACGATGTCGATGCTGGCATTGATCGCGATCACGTCCGACAGCAGCACCCCTTCACACAGCTTCGGAAGCACGCTCAGGTTGATGAAGGAGGGCGGCCGGATCCGCCACCGGACCGGCTTGGCGCTGCCGTCGGCCACGAAGTAGTACCCCAGCTCGCCCTTCGGGTTCTCGACGCCGAAGTAGGCATCGCCCGGCGGCGCCGGGACCCCCTCCATCACCTGCTTGAAGTGGAAGATCATCGCTTCCATGTCGCTCATGGCCCGCCGCTTGGACGGCAGGATCACCCGCGGATCGGCCACGTTGATCGGCGCACCCTTGAGCTGCTCCAGCCGGTCGCTGGCCTGTTCCAGGATCCGGACCGACTGGTACATCTCCTCCAGCCGGACCCGGTAGCGGTCGTAGATGTCGCCGTGCTCGCCCACCGGCACGTCGAAGTCATAGGTCTCGTAGCCCAGGTAGGGCCGGTCCTTGCGGACGTCGTACGCCACGCCCGAGGCCCGCAGCATCGGCCCCGAGAGCGACCAGTTGATCGCCTCTTCCCCGCTGATGGCCCCCACGCCCTGGGTTCGCCCGATCCAGATTGCGTTGCGGGTGAACATGGTGTCGACTTCGTCGAGGGTCTTCGGGAAGGTGCGGCAGAACTCGCGCAGCCCCTGCTCCCACCCTTCCGGGATGTCGGCCATCAGGCCGCCGACCCGGGTCATGCTGGTGGTGAGCCGGGCGCCGGTCCACGCCTCCTGGAGATTGTAGACCCGTTCCCGCTCGTAGAAGGACCAGAGGAACGGGGTGTAGGCCCCCAGGTCGATGCCGGTGGTGCCTAACCAGACCAGGTGGGAGATGATGCGGGACAGCTCGCAGGCGATCACCCGCAGCACGGCGCAGCGCTCGGTGATCTCGATCCCCATCAGCTTCTCCGCCGCCAGGGCCAGCGCCACGTTGTTGGCCATGGGCGACAGGTAGTCGGTACGGTCGGTCAGCGGGATGATCTGGTTGTAGTGCCGGTACTCGCCCAGCTTCTCGAAGCCGGAATGGAGGTATCCCAGGTGGGGGATGACCCGCCGCACCACTTCACCCTCGAGCTCGATCACCAGCCGGAGCACGCCGTGGGTCGCGGGATGCTGCGGGCCCAGGTTGATGAGCATGTGCTCTTCGTCGGACTCGGGGCGCTCGATCCGGGTGGGCTCCAGCAGTCCCAGGGGAATCCGTTCCGGCCGCCCTTCCCGATCGAGCCCGGGAGTAGCCAGCGACATTTCGACGGTCCGGGTACTCATCGCATCTCTCCCCGCTCACCCCGCTCCAGCCGTGCCCGCATGTCCTCCGGCAGATCGCCGAATGCCTCGGCGATGGAAAGCTCTTCCAGCGAGTAGTGCGCTTCGGGATTCCCGGCCAGGGCCTGGCGGGTCTGCTCGGCCCGGCTGAAGTGGCCCCGGAGCGGAAAATCCTTCCGGAGCGGGAAACCCTCGGTGTACGTCTCCCACATCAGGATCCGGCGCAGGTCCGGATGCCCGGCGAAGGTCACGCCGAACATGTCGTAGACCTCGCGCTCGAGCCAGTTGGCCCCGGCCCAGAGATCGACCACCGAATCCACCCGCAGCGTGCCCTGCTTGTCGAGCGGCACCTTGAGCCGCAGGTCCACCTTGCGGTCGAGCGATCGTAGCTGGTACACCACCTCGAGCGGCATTTCCGGATCGCGGTAGTCCACCGCGGTGATGTCGGTCAGATAGTTGAACTGCTGCTCCGGGTCGTCCCGGAGCCAGGCCAGCATCTCATGGGCCCGCGCGGCCCCGACCGACACGACCGTATCGCCACAGGACTGGACCACGCGGAGCACGTCGGGGCCGAAGCGGTCGGCCAGCCGGGCCGCGGTGCCGGGAGCGTCCATCATGCCGAACGGGTCTGGTGCACCGAGTTGCCGAAGGGCTCGGACAGCTCGTCGATCCGTTCCGCGGGAAGGAAGAGCCCGTTGGGCCCGACCAACTGCTCCACCCGGAGCGACGGATCGCTGATGCTCTCACCCCGGATCTTCTTCTGGAGCAGCATGATCCCGTAGATCAGGCCTTCGGGGCGCGGGGGACAGCCCGGGACGTACACGTCCACCGGGACGATGGTGTCAATGCCCTGCACCATCGAGTAGTTGTCGAACACGCCGCCGGAGGAGGCGCAGGCGCCCATCGAGATGCACCACTTGGGCTGAGTCATCTGGTCCCAGATCCGCCGCAGCACGGGGGCCAGTTTGAAGGGCACCCGGCCGGCGCAGATGAACACGTCCGACTGCCGGGGCGAAAAGGCCATCCGCTCCATCCCGAACCGGGCCAGGTCGTACCGGCCCGCGGCCGTGGCCATGAACTCGATGGCGCAGCAGGCGGTTCCGAAGGGCATGGGCCAAAGCGAGCCGGTCCGGGCCCAGTTGGCCAGGGAGTCGAGCCGGCTGGTTATGAAGTTGGGCGAGACACCCGAGATCTCGGCGGCACGCACCTCCGCCTCCTCCGGTGGCTTCGACTTCCTGATCAATCCCATTCCAGCGCTCCCCGCTTCCAGATGTACACGTATCCCACCGCGAGGATGAGGACGAACACCAGCATTTCGATCACGAGCAGCCCCCGAATCTCCGGCATCTGCCGGAACCCGGCCGCCCACGGAATCATGAAGACCGTCTCGATGTCGAAGATGATGAAGAGCATGGCCACGAGGTAGAATTTGACCGAAAACCGCTCGTGACCGGTGCCGAGGACCGGCATACCTGATTCGTAGGGCGTGTCCTTAGGAGCAGTCCGCCGGGTATTCGACAACAGGTGCGACAGCCCGACCAGCAACACCGCGTTCCCGATGACGAACAGGGTGACGAGGACGATCGGTATGTACGGTCGGAGCATCCAGGGCGTCGGGCAATAGGGTTTAGACCGCAGCCGGAGGTTTTCCAGCGCCCTAAGGATAAACGGCGCAAGGGGCTTGTTCAACCCGCGAACATGAAGGCAACTCTTGGTCCCTGCTATATTTAGGGTACCGTTCCTGGTTCCGCGTGCCGAGTGCCGCGTGCCGTTCAGGGTGCCAGGTGCTGGGGTGCCGTTACCATGGTCTGTTTACTCCGTGCCGGTACCCCGCACGATGCACCCATCTCAGCACCAAGCCACGCGGAACGCAACGTGGCACGCTGAACGGCACCCGGCACGTGGCACGCTGAACGGCACCCGGCACGTGGCACGCTGAACGGCACCCGGCATGTGGCACCCTGAACGGCACCCGGCACCCGGCACCCGGCACCCGGCACACTCAGCTCTCAAAGGACCCCAAGAATGTCGATCAAGTCCGACCGCTGGATCCGCCGGATGGCGCAGGAACACGGGATGATCGAGCCCTTCGTGGATAACCAGGTCCGGCAGGGTGATGCCCACGGCCGGAAGGTGATCTCGTACGGCGTTTCGTCCTACGGGTACGACATGCGGGTGGCGCCGGAGTTCCGGATCTTCACCAACGTCCTGTCCGCGGTAGTGGACCCGAAGGCCTTCGACGCGCGCAGCTTCGTGGAGTTCGAGGGCGAGGTCTGCATCGTCCCGCCCAACAGCTTTGCGCTGGCCCGGAGCGTGGAGTACTTCCGCATCCCCCGCAACGTCCTGACCATCTGCGTGGGCAAGAGCACCTACGCCCGCTGCGGCATCATCACCAACGTCACGCCGTTCGAACCGGAGTGGGAAGGACACGTCACCCTGGAGATCAGCAACACCACGCCGCTGCCCGCCCGGATCTACGCCAACGAAGGAATCTGTCAGGTGCTGTTCTTCGAAGCCGACGAGGATGATGTCTGCGAGACCAGCTACAAGGACAAGGCCGGCAAATACCAGGCGCAGCGGGGCGTAACGCTTCCGCGGCTCTGAGCCGGGCGGGGCTCAGGGGTTGATCAGCTCCGTCAGATCGTAGATCAGCAGCGCCGGGGTCGGAGGGTTGCGCGCCGCGAAGGCGTAGAGCCTCGATCCCACCCGGGCCACCGTGACGGTGTGGATCCCCTGAAACACGTTGTCGTATCCCACCCTGACCGGGTTGCGGGGATCGGTCAGGCGGTAGACGTAGAGTCCGGCATCGGTCGGCCCTTCCGCGCTGAACACCAACAGGGTTCCGTCCCCGCTTACCTGGACGTCGCTCACCGTGGTGATGCCGTCGACCTTGATCGAATCCACCAGCGTGGGCGCTCCGGTCGGGCTCAGCTGCCAGATCTTCACTGCGTCGCCCCGGATGCCACCGCGGTTTCCCCAAGTGCCGGTGTAGGCATACCCTCCATGAATCCAGAGGTCCGAGCTGTACCGCTCGGACACGTTGTTTCCCCCGCCGACCGGATCGAGCGTCTCCGGATCGAGCTGCCATAATCCGCTGAGCATGTCGATCGCGTAGAGGTGATTGCCGGCCAGCATCACGCCCCACACGTAGGTGGCGTCTCCGCCTGGACGGACCCGGGCGATCTCCCGCGCGGCCAGATCTCCCGACAAACTGCCGGACACGTCCAGCGCCACTACCCCACCGTTATAGAAAGCGGCGTAGAGCACCTGGCCTGGTTCGTTCATCCAGAAGTTGTGCGCTCCCGCGCCCGGCAGCCGGTAGGAGGCCACCTCGGCCGGCTGGAGCACACCCAGTCGTACCACCTTCAGATCGCCGGAGGCGCTCGAACCCACCGTGCCGGGACCTTCCTGGCCCAGGAACAGGTAACGCCCCTCCCCCTGCACCGTGTTGTTGAAGTACCACGCGTTATGAATGGCCGGCGAGGGAACCGAACCCCTGGAAGGGACGAACGTGGTCATGGTCACCGGCATCTCGGGCGTCCCGCCCCGGTCCCCACCCCCGACGTCGAGCAGGCGGACTCCCGAATCCCAGATACACAGGTACGCGATGCCGTCCCGCACGAAGGTGTCGTGCAGCCCGTAATTCGAAGGAACCGTAATCGTGGAAACGAGGGAGAGGGTTCCCGGAGGTGGCGGGGGAGGAAACCGCGCGTCCGGTGCCGCCGTCTCGCTCGCCGTGGGTTCACAGGCCAGCAAGGCCGCCAGCGTGGCCGGAAGCAGTCGGGAGTTCAGGGAGCCTCTTCCCGGTCGTAGGCCGAGAGGTCGAAGATCAGAAGCGCCGGGCTCACTGGGTTCCGGGCCCCGAAGGCGTACAGCTTGTCCCCCACCCGCGCGACCGTCACGGTGTGAATGCCCTGCTCGACCGGGTAGAACCCGACCCGGGTTGGCTTCAGCGGATCGGTGCGGCGGTAGACATAGAGTCCGGCGTTCGCGGGCCCTTCCGCGCTGAAAACCAGCAATCGGCCATTGTCGCTCACTTGGATATCGCTGACGGTACCGATCCCGTTCACGATGATGGAATCGACCAGCGTCGGGGCACCATTCGAACCCAGCTGCCAGATCTTCACCGCGTTACCCGGCCGGCCTCCCCGGTTGCCCCAGGTGCCGGTATAGGCATGATCCTCATGGATCCACAGGTCCGAGCTGAACCGCTCCGGCACGT
>DASTEX010000699.1:0-4338 GCA_035709185.1 Gemmatimonadales bacterium | reverse complement strand
CGGGGATGTCCTCGTCACTTCCGGTGCGCCGGTTGCCGAGCTGCTCGATATCGACCAATGGCAGTTTCGTGAGGTCCCCGGCCGCTTCCCGGCGGCCTACCGTTTCGCCGCGGCGGCAGCGCTGCGCGGGGGCGAGGTCTTCATCACGGGTGGGTACTCGGACGAGAACCGGAACACGGCGGGTGTCTGGCGGTTTGGACCAGAGTAGGGCGCCCACAATGCTGGATGGTTGGCGCTTTGGGGAACCGCGTGGTATTCTGGTTTGTGAGACTCGTGGGAGGAGTCCAGCATGTCTCGTCGAGACGGCCGCTCCTTCTGGCCCTTCTCGGTCTCGGCTTCGGCACCGGTCTCACTGCTCAACCACCGGGAAGAGCCGCTCCGGCCGGCGGTGCGTTATTGCTGCGGCAGGTCCGGGTCTTCGATCCCGCCAACGGGACCTTCAGCGACACTCTCGACATTCTGATTCGCGGCGACCGCATCACCGCGGTCGGCCGGTTCGATCCACCGCCGCGAGGGACGACCATCCTCAATGCCGGCGGGAGGCGCGCTGGCTTGGGGTCGACAGCACGGCCGGGTCGCTCGAACCCGGCAAACGAGCCGACATTCTAATACTCGAATCGAACCCGCTCGAGCGCATCACCAATATTCGTTCCGCCTGGGCCGTTGTGATGGCGGCAAGATCGTCTCGGACCTTCCATCCAGGTAGTTTCTCCGCTCAACCAGACCTAAGGAACGGCTGCGCCCCGGCGCGAGGCGAGGCGGCGATCCGGCAACCGTCAGCCGTAAGCGGGCAGCGGTGAGGCCGCACCCCGCCAGGTGGGCACCCTCGAAGATCACGACCCAGGCCGGGTCCGGTCCCCAGTGGAGTAAAGCTGACCTCAACCGTGCTGAAGCCCGGGTTGTCCCCGCTCGGGTGCGGGATTGTTGCAGGGAACCTCGATCGTCTTGACGAGCGGCTCGATCACTTCGTTCTCCTTGGGGTTTGCCCTTCACGCGTCGGGCGATCCGTCGCCGTAGGCGTCCAGTATCCTCGACCAGAAGCAAGTGCCATGCAGATGACTTCGTCCAGGTGCTCGAAGGCAACGAAGCCAAGCTGAATCATCCGTGTGCGTACCAGATCCGGATACCCTATCAACCTTGATAGCTATCAAGGTTGATAGCTGGCGAAAGTTCCGCAGATCTAGCAATGTGTATTTTGTGCTTCCTGTGTTTCACTCGTTGAGAGGAGTGGGATGGGCCGTGGCAGCCTAACATTCGTCGTACTCGCCTGCTGGGCGGCGTGCGGAGGTCCCCGGTACCATCCACCTCCTCCCGAGCCGGAAACTCCCTCCGCCATCGAAGTCGCCGCCTCCTTCGACACCACCTGGGCTGTGGCCGTCGAGCTCCTGACCACCCGGCGGCTTCCGATTGCCCGGATGGAGAAGGCGGCCGGGATCATTGTCGCAGGCCCCATTGCGGTTCATCCGATCGATGCGGACAACTGGGCGGCGTGCGGATACATGACGGAGCCAGTTCGTGGCCGCCTCCAGTTTCTGGCGGACCGAGTGGACTTCGGGGTGTTGGTCAAACCGCTAGGCGACGGTTCGGCAGTGACCGTAACAGCGCACTGGATGACCGGCAGCCATGGCGGTGGAGAGTGTGTTTCCCGAAACGTCTGGGAGACTGGCCTGATCCGGGCCATCAAGGCAGCCGCCGAACGCAGGAGCGGCGCGGAGCTCCATCAGGAGGGCTCGAAGCGTACACCGCCGTTCACGGCTGAACCCAAGTGGCAACGATGACTGTTCCGATTCAACTCCAGCAACTTCAGGATCGCCTCGACGACCTCGAACGCGAGCGCGCCAAGCTGCTTGCGCTGGTGGAAATCCTTAGGGAAGTGAGCGGGGCCCGCGGCCATGCCGACATCGTCCAGGCAGTGGTCCGCCGGCTGGGCCAGCTCTTCGGCCTGGACCGCTGCTCCGCGTTACTGGCCAGCCGGGCCGGGCGCCACGAGGTTCACCTGGTTGCGAGCTTCGAAGATCCCTCGATCAGGAATTATCCGGTGGACCTGAGCCGCTACCCGGAGATCCGGCTGGCAATGGAGACGCGGCAGGTGGTCTACATCCCTGACGCTCAGGCCGATCCCACACTGTCAGCCATCAGCAACCAGCTGGCGTCCCGACGCGTCAAGTCGATCACCGTGGTGCCGATGACCTGGGGAGAACGGGTCATCGGGACCCTGTTCCTGCGTACCGATCAGACCGGCCAGCAGGTCACCGAGGATGACATCGAGTTCAGCCGCGTCGTCGCCGACGTTACGGCTCGGGCTCTCCGGCTGGCCCATCGCCTCGCGCGGCTCCGGAAGCGCGTGGGAGGCTCGCGAAGAACCGCGGCAGCGCTCAGAGGGGTTGCCCTGGTATCCTTTACCCACCGCCTGATGGCCGAGTTCCTCGCGCGGGAGAACGGTTCCGGCGGTCAACCTCTGCCGGAGGCATGGTCCAAGGAGCTCGATCGTCTGGTTACCTTTACGCTGGCTGCCGTCGGCCTCGACGATTGGCCCAAAGGTGGGCAGCCGAAGCCGGGACAGGCCGGCCCCACCTGATGCTCGGCGGGCCCGCCCGCGAGGCGGCCTAGCGGACGACCCCCAGGTCACCCGCGCCCGCCTGAAGGCCGAGCTGCTGGCGGCACATCGGGAGTTCCATGCGATGGCCGCCCCCTCAGAGGATGCCTGGAACGACTCCAGCACGACCCGGGGTGGACCAACGGCCAGCTCCGGTTCCATGTCCTGCTCGGCTTCATCCTGGTCCTGCCGCTCGCCTGCCTCCTGGTGCTGTTCGGCCACCTCCCTCGCGTGTTAGGCAGCGCGTTCGCCGGGTTGCTCGACCTGGCTACCCCGCTGTTTCACAGGATCAACGCCATGGGGTCTCGAGCCGCGGCGCGCACCCTGGGCCGAGCCCGCGTCATCCGAAGATTCGACCAGTTTGCACGGGGCGATCCTGACACGCCTGGCAAGGGTGCGTCCCAATAGTGGGATCTGATGATGGCCTATCCGACGCGATGGGATCCGCGCTTTCGGCGGGACATGCGGCTGGATGACCTGTTCCTGTACCCGGTCTCGCACCTTCGGCACCACCGGTCGCAGATTCGAGTTGAATGACAGCGGATGGTTGGGAGCCGGTTCCGCTCAATGCTCCCAAGGGGCGAGGGTCCGAAGACATATGGAGCTCTGGGTACGCTCGAGATCCACCGAAGGAACCGAGCAGGTGATGGTCCATTCGGCCTGGGACCCTGCCAGCGCGGCCGTGGTGATCTGTGACATGTGGGACACCCATCACTGCGTGTCCGCCGCCGCGCGCGTGGAGGAAATGGCGCCCCGAATGAATGAGCTGGTCTCACATCTCCGCGCCGCAGGCGGGTTGATCGTGCACGCCCCGGCCGGTTGCATGGACTTCTATCGGGATACGCCGGCGAGGCTGAGGGCGATGCAGGCTCCCAGGGTCGAGCCACCGGTTTCGGTCGACTGGCAGGACTGGAACGAGGCCCGCGAAGCTCCCCTGCCGCCATCCCTGGTCGGCCCGACGCCCTGCTCCTGTGAGGCTACCGGGCCATGTGGAGCTGGTGGACCTCCCTGGCCCTGGACCCGACAGACAGCTGCCATCCACATTTCCGCGGAGGACGCCGTAACCGATGACGGACAGGAGCTTTACAGTCTGCTGCAGCACCGGGGCATCGAGGACGTGATCGTGATGGGAGTGCACACCAACCTGTGCGTACTCGGCCGGCCTTACGGCATCCGACAGCTGACGTACCTGGGGAAGCGCCCACTGCTCTGTCGTGATCTGACCGACTCTTTCCATCGGGACCTACGGGGACACTTCTGGGGCACCCGGCAGATTGTGGCGCACATCGAGCGGCACTGGTGTCCGACCGTAACGAGTGACCAGCTGGATGGCGGGGCCAGGTTCAGATTTCGTGCTGATAGCTAAACCCGGATCAACGCTCAGGCATCCAACGAAGGAACAGGGACCTGGAACGCTCGAGAAATACTCGATGCCACGACGCACCCAACTCGTCATCATCATTGCCACCGTCACGGCCAGTCTTGCGCTGGTCCTGAAGTCGACTGGCTCAGGGCTGGGCCGTCCTCACGTGCTCCACGGTCAGATCACCCCGGCCGATTCCCTGGCGGGGGTCTTCGAAGGTCGCACCCCCTGTGGCCGGATCGCCAGCGAGTTCACCGGCTTCCCGTCCGCCAACTGCGAGAAAGTCAAATGGCGCCTCACACTTTACCGGGATGCGGCGACCGGCAACCCCACGAGCTATCGCTATGAAGGAACCCGGACCACCCGGCTGGGCCGGTGG
>DASTEX010000698.1:0-10033 GCA_035709185.1 Gemmatimonadales bacterium | reverse complement strand
CAGAGAAAAGACGAACAGCTGCTCCGGAGTCACGAGATAGGACAGCATCAGTTCTTCCGGCCCCAGCGCCTCACGAACCCGGCGGGCGGGAATCTCGGGTCTGATGGACCTCTGCCCTTCATCCCCCGCATTGAGCGTGGTGATTTCGTATTCTCTTTCGGCCCGGGTCAATCGCTCCTGCAGCTCGCCGATTTCCTGCTCCTCCTCCTCCCGGCTCCGGATCTCGTCCTCGAGTGAGCCGATCCGGCGCAGCAGCTCCTCCCGGGCCGGCATCAAGCCGCTGCGACCCTGTGCTGTTGACGCGAGCTGCCGGCCCCAGGCCCCCCGGACAGCGTCGGCTACCTCGAACGCCTCATCGGTCCGGCCCAGGGCCAGCAACGCGGCCACCAGCTGTCCGTAGACGCCGGCCCGAAACGAGGAATACGAGGCCCGAAGCAGTCCCGACCCGTGGCCGCTCTGAATCCGTTCCAGAGCCGTGATCGCCCGCCGCCCGGCGGCAGCGGCCGAGTCCCAGCGACCGAGTGAAGCGTGAGCCCGGGCCCGAAGCGCCTCGGCCTCCGCCACTTCCGCCGACAACCCGCTCGCCAGATCGGGCGCGATCGCCGTGAGGGCTTGCAGCACCTCGCGGGACCGGGCCGCCCCACTTGCCAGTCGAGCGTGCGCCAGGCCGAGCCTGGTCCGCGCTGCCCGGGTGGCCAGCTTTCCGGCGATCCGCCGGGCCTCGGGCAGGTGATCCGCCTCGCCCAGCTCGACCAGCAACAGACGGTCATCCAGCTGGTGCAGCAGGTCCTCCGCCTGCTGGTGGAAGGTCAACGCGCGCGACGCCAGGTCACGCGCCGGCCGGGTGTGCCCCATCGCCGCCTGAATCCGTGCGGCACTGTGGAGATTCTGACCCTGTTCGGCGGGGAGATTCAGCTCGGCATGGATCGCTTCTGCCTGCGCGTGGAGACCGAGTGCCCGAGCCGGATCACCCGCCTCCCAGTAAATGTCGGCCATCAGCGTCAGATTGGCCGCCTCCGATTGCCGGAGGCCCGTCCGCCGCGCCTCGCTGATGGCGCTGTCCAGTCCGGCCAGGGCCACGCCGGGATCACCCAGGGACCATGCCGCGATGGCCAGCTGACTGCGATAGTTGTCCTCCGCCAGGAAATCTTCCTCCACGTCCGCCGCGGCGGCGGAGTCGAGCCAGGCCAGCGCGAGGCGAGGCTCGCCCATCCGGTTGGCCACCATGGCCAGATTGACCAGCGAGCGGAGCTCGAGCGCCCGAATGCCCAGCTTCCTGCCGGCGGTCAGGCTGGCCGCGAAAGCGTCCCGGGCATGCTCCAGGTCTCCGATCCCGGCGTACCAGAGCCCCAGGTTCATGGCCGGCTTGTCCACGTACTCCTGGTCCCCCACCTCGGCCGCGATCTCCATGGTCTTCCGCCACAGGTCCGCCGCCTCGCTCAGGCGGCCCTGATCCCAGGCAATGAGACCGAGTGCGTTGTAAGTGCGGGGCAGCAGGGAACGGAGGCGGTTTGCTTCGAGGAGGGAACGGGCCTGCTCGGTCCGCTTCCAGGCCGAACTGTATTCGCCGAGCCGCCACTCGGTGAGACCGAGCGAGGTGAGGATCCGGGCCTCGGCCGGAACATCCCTGCCCGGCTGGATTCGGCTCAGACCGGAGGACCACGCGGTCCGGGCCTCGGTATAGCTGCCGTCCCGGTACAGGCTCTCGGCCACGGTGATCAAGGAATCGATCTGGCCGGAGACAGTCGAGCTGACTGGTCGAGCCGCGGCGCCTTGGGGCGGTGGCCGGGGAGAACCGTCACATCCGTGGCTCAGCCCGCCCAGGGCAAAGAGCACGAGGCAGGTGAGAGGGGATCGTCTCACGGCGGCGTTCTCACCCGCTGGACTCCGGTGGACAACGACCGCCCGTCGGGCAGAAGGGCGTCCACCAGCCAGAACCAGGTGCGCCCCGGCGTCAGCTGCACGCTGTCCGGCACGGCCGCGCTGGTGTCGGTCATGGTTGAGGTCCAGACCACGCGGCCATCGTCTTCCTGAAGCGTGAAGGTGTAGCTGGCGGCCGGACCGGCGCTCCGCCAGACGAACACCAACGCCCCCGGTGCTACTTCGGCCGAGGGTGCCGGGGCAACGATCCCGAGTGGTGAATCGCCGGCTGGAGCGGAGCGGAGGTCGGAAGGAGTTACGTCCCGCCCCGGCAGACCGATCGCCAACACCACGGCTGCGGCCGCAGCCAGGGGGGCGAGAACCGGGATCCAGCGTCGGCGGCGACGGCGGAGCTCGAGGCCGCGGACCTGGGCCAGCTCAGCCCGACATTCGACGCAGGAGGCGAGATGCAGCTCGACCTGCTGCCGCTCGTCGCGGCTCAGGTCGTGGTCGAGATATCCTGCCAGTGCTTCGGGCGTCAGGTGCGTCATGGACTCGGCTCGAGGGGTCCACCACTCCTCCACTGGTATTGAACGGCAGAAGGATCGGGTGCTGCGCTGAGGACCCTCGGTGGCCGATCAGCGGGCGCGGCGAGCGCCTGGCGAAGCGCGGCGTGAACCCGGTTGAGCCGGCGGTACACATGGAACGGCGTGGCCAGCGACATCAGCGTCGCAATCTCGCGGGCCGAGCGGCCGTCCTGGTACCGGAGCGCGAGGAGCAGTTGATCACTCGCGCTCAAGGACGCCACCGCCGCGTCGAGATGTTCGAGCAGCTGCTGGCGGTCGAGCACCTCGTCAGCTGGCGGGCGCTGGTCGGGAAACCGGGCCAGCAGTTCAGGATCGAGTGAAATCACCTCGAACAATCGGCGGGGCACCCCCGAGCTTGGATTCTCCCGGGATGGGGCTCTCCCGTGCCGCAGACGGTCGTGGTCGAGACACAACCGCCGGACCACCACCACCAGCCAGGTGGTAAACTTGCCCCGCCCATCGGCGGCGAAGCTCCGCAACCGCCGGAAGTTCTGCTCCCGAAGTCGCTCCAGCACAAAGGCATAGCGGTCCATGACGGCATCGTGGTCGCGCGGAATCTGCCGGGCCACGTAGAGGATCAGGCGGGAATACGAGTCCAGAAAGGCGGTCCACGCCCGGTTCTGTTGCGAGGCCTCAACCGCCTCGAGCAGGACCTGAAGCTGGCTGGGCAGGGACCGGGAGTGCTCCGAGTCGAGCAATTTGCCCATGGCGGGCTGCTCCGGGAGCGATGGATGAACATACCCTGTATGGGGACAGGCGCACAGGCGGACACGCGGACCGGCGGGGGGCGGACCAGCGCACCGGCCGCCCAGGCAGGGCGAATGATGGGGGGTTGGCGAGAGATCTGATGTCTATTGTCGATTGACGAATGACGATTGACGATTGACGATTGACGATTGACGATTCCGTTAGGCGGTCGGCTGGTCCAATTGTCAATTGTCAATCGTCAATAAGCGCCTTACGGGCATGTCACCCGTGGGTTCCAGGGCTCAAACAGCCCCGACGGGTTCTCGATCCCGATCCAGACGTGCAGGGTCCACGCGGTGCCACCTGGCCCGCCGGGCACGAAGGTCTGCCCGAACAGCACCGGCGGAGTGGCGCTCAAGGCCATGGGTACTACGTATTCGACCGCCGCAAACTTGACCCCGTCCTTCGCGTCGGGGGAGGGTGCAAAGACCAGGAACTCGGGCTCATCCCAACGCACCGAGCCATCGATCCGCGAAAGATTGCCCCAGTGGTACCCCATCCCGCCCACCGGGATGGCGACGCAGGGGCCGTCCTGCACGTCGAATCCCGCTTCGTTGGCGGCGGAAAGCTGATGGAGCGGCGCCACCAGCCGCCGGAGCCGGGCAACCTCCGCCGCGGTCGGCCCATCCACTCTGGCGGTGGGAACGGAAGAACTTGCACCATGCTGGTGCGAGACCAGCATGTCGGCCGATTCCCCGCAGGCCGCAAGCAGGAGGGAAGTGAATGTCACCGAGTGGAAGAGCCGACGCATGAATCCTCCCGCACCAGTCGAATGAAGATCGCCAGCTTACTCCTCCTGGCAGCCGATAGCAACTGCGCGAGCGGATCAGGGCACACCCGGTGCAACCAGTACCTGCTGATGTTGAATGATCCGCCAGCTGCCGCCCCGCTTCTGCAGAATGTTCTTCTCCCGGGCCCGGATGATCCCGGGCGCCCACTCCACCACGCCGGGCGGCAGCGAATCGTAGCCCGTCACCTGGGTATCGATGTCGAGCACTGCGAGCGTGCCGGTCAGGAAGGTGAGCCTCCGGATAGTGGACTCGCGGACGGTCCCGGGGAACACGACGCTGAACAGGAAACCGTAAAGACCGGCAATCGCCGCCGGATCCGTCATCACCCCACCGTCGGGACCGACGAAGTCCGCCCCGGCGTACTGCCCCGCATAGGTGACCGCATCCGATCCCCAGGCTTGGTCGAACGTGGTCACGATCCGGGTGATCGCCGCCACATCGCGGGGACCTCCGGTAACGCTGGCCTGGACTTCGGCACCATCTTCTCCTTCGGTCGTCATGGCGTCGCTGCATCCGTTAGTGACAATCAGGAAAAGCGCCGCCGCGATTCCTGTGGTGCGTAAGAACATGGATCGGCTCCGCTGTGGGGGGGAATCAGGGGAACGGGCAAGGAGGGCCCGGCCCGCTGGAGCCGGGACGGTCGCTTGCCGCCCGTCGCAATCGGGTGGTATTTAGAGCGACGGGGGGAATTCCCGGTCATTTCCGGGTGAAGTCCCGGTTGGGAGCGGAATGCTGCGGCTGCACACCCTGGGCGGTTGCCGGCTGACCCGAGACGGCGACCCCCTCCACGACCTCTCCTCTCAGCGGAAGGCGCTGGCCCTGCTGGCACTTACCGCCGCCGCGGGGGAGCGGGGATTGAGCCGGGCCTCTCTCCTGGCCTGGCTCTGGCCCGAAAGCGACGAGGACCACGCCCGGACCTCCCTCAAGCAGCTGGTCCATTCGCTCCGGAGCCGGCTCAACGCGCCGGACATCCTGCTCGGTTCCGCCGAATTGCGGCTCAATCCGGACCTGATCTCGGCCGACATCATCGAATTCCGGGAAGCGATCCGGAGCGGCGATCACGCGGCGGCCGTCGCTCTGTACCAGGGCGCCTTCCTCGACGGCTTCTACCTCAAGGACACTGAAGAGTTCGAGCGCTGGGTCGCATCCGAGCGGGCGGCGCTGGCGCGCGATTACTGCCGGGCGCTCGAGTTGACGGCAACCAGCGCCGGAACGTCGGGCGACATCCGGGGAGCAGTGTCGTTGTGGCAGCGTCTGGCCACGACCGATCCTCTGAGCTCGCGCGCCACGGTCGGACTGATGCAGGCGCTCGACGCGCTCGGAGAACCCACCGCTGCCTTGCAGCATGCTCACGACTACCAGCGCCGGGTGCAGAACGAAATCGGCGGCGGGCCCGATCCGGCCGTTGCCGCGCTCGCTACCCGTCTGCTCGCCTCATCTGCGGTCCCGCGGCCTGAATCCGTCACCCGAACCGATGCGCTGCCGGCGGCAAGCAACCCGGAGGCAGCCGTCGCGACCCCCGTCACGCCGACCACAGCGCCCCGACGATCGCTCGGCTATGTGGCGATACTGGCCGCCCTGGTCATCGCCATCGGCGGCGCCGCCCTGCGAGGACGCTCCGGGGGAGCGCCGCCAGTGGCCGGCCGTATCGTCGTCGCACCGTTTGAAAACCTGACGGGCGACCCTTCACTCGACCATGTGGGCCGGATTGCGTCCGATTGGCTGGCTCAGGCCATCGCCGAGGTGGAGCGGGTCGATGTGGTTTCGCCCGCGACGGTGGCAATCGTCCTGCGCGACGCTGCGGGCTCCCCCGCCGAGCGCCAGGCGCGCCTGGTGCAAGCCACCCGTGCCCGGCGGGTGGTAGCCGGCGGATTCACCCGGCGGGGGCAGGATTCCCTGGTTCTTCAGGCCTACGTTCTGGAGGCGCCGGGGAACCGGGTGGTGTGGACCCTCGATCCCGCGGTGGCGCCGGTCGATGACCCGGGGATCGCGATCGAGGGACTGCGGGAACAGGTGTTAGGCGGAATCCTCAGCGAGGAAGTTCCCCGCGCACGGGTCCGAAGCGTCCGGCCACCGCGCTACTCGGCGTATCGTGAGTACCTGGCGGCAGCCGAACGCTACGAGCGGTACCTGGATTTCGAGGGCGCCCGGGGTTACCTCGAGCGCGCCGTTGCGCTGGATTCGACTTTTGCCGCGGCGTATGCCATGCTCGCGGGATCGTATCTGAACCAGGGACAGACCGCCCAGGCTCACGCAGTTATGCGCCGGATGGAGCAGGTGAGCCACCGGTTCTCGCCCGGCGAGCTGGACTACCTGGAACTGACCCGGGGGCACGTGCTCCGGGATCACGAGCTGACCCTGCGGAGCGTCCAGCGACTGGCCGCGCGCGACTCGAACCCGGTGATGCTCTATCTCATCGGCTTGACCGGCAACTGGTTGCTTCGTCCTCAGCTGGCCATACCTGCCCTGGAACGTTCCGACTCCCTGATGCTGGCCAACGGCTTCCGGGGGCAGATCGTCGTGCTGGCGCGTGCCTATCACCAGGCAGGCGCGTATGACCGCGAGCTCGCCACCCTGCTGCGCGGCCGCGGGATGTTTCCGGATGACCGGCTGTACCCGTACCTTCAGCTTCAGGCGTACGCCGGATTGGGGCGCCCGGCCGCCGCGTTCGCGCTGGCCGATACCAACCTGCAGGGCATTCCCGATTCACTGGGCATCGGTCTCAGAGAGCTGATCGCCGCTTCGGCCGAGTTCCGGGCCCATGGCGACAGTGCCACAGCGGCGCGGCTCGCGGAGAAAGCAGCGGCCTGGTACGCGGCCCACCCGGTTCACCAGCCGCCCCCGGATCGCAGCCTGTATGAAGGGCTGGCGCTGTACCTGACGGGCCGGTTCGCCGACGCGGCGGGGCACTTTGCCCGAGCCGCGCGCGACACCATGAATCTCGATGGCGCGGGCTACCTGGCACTGACGCATGCGGCCCTGGGCGATCGCCCGCGGGCCGAAGTCATGGCCGATTCGCTGGGGTCGCTCCGGCGGGAGTGGCTCTTCGGCTCCCACCTCCGCTGGCGCGGTGCCATTCTGGGAGCGTCAGGCCAGCGGGAAAAGGCCGTGGAACTGTTGCGCCAGGCCGCCAGCCAGGGACAGTACCTGGACTGGTGGCACTTCACGCCAGCCCTGCATGCGCTGCGAGGCTATCCGCCGTTCGAGGAGCTCATCCGGCCGCGGTGAGGCGGGCGGGCAGGCGGGCAGGCGGGCCGCGAAACCAGTGACGCGCCGCGGCCGGCACGCGGCTGCGGAGCCGACGCGGGCGCTGGTTTCGGGAACATGAGTGAATTTCCCCCGGGAGCGAATTCCCCCGAAACGAAGCGCCCGCGGAGGCGGCCGCAACGCGTGCCGAGACAGGCCGCGCTGAAGCTGGCGGGGAACCCGGCCGCGGGTAGTTTCTCGGCCATGCCCCGACACCCATTCGCCGTCTCCCTGCTGGCCGGCCTGGCCGCGTGTTCCAGCGCGGCAGGATCCGGCACCGACCTGGTCCGCATCGCCGTCACCGAAGGCACCTCGCTGGCGTTCGACCTCTCCCGCAACGACTCCACCATCGCCTTCGATCTCCTGGGCCAGATCTGGGTCCTCCCCGCGGCCGGGGGAGAGGCCCGCGCGATCACCGATGCCGTGCGGGACACGGCCGAGGAGTCGCACCCCGCGCTCTCGCCCGATGGCCGAACCGTGGTCTTTGCGGGCGAGCGGGCGGGACACGCCGGGCTCTGGCTGGTGGACATCGCATCGGGGCAGGTCCGGCGCCTGACCACGCCGCCCCGGACCGATGACTTTCCTGCCTGGTCGCCCGACGGCTCCCGCATCGCCTTCATCCGCGACGTGGCCCGGATGGAGGGCGAGCGGGTGGTCCGTTTCGCCGGACTGCACCTGATCGATACCGCCGGCGGGGAACCTGTCCTGGTTCCGTTAGGCGATTCCGGCCGGACCAGCGTGCGGCAGCCGGCCTGGAGCGCCGACGGCCGGAAGCTCTACGTCGCCGCTCCCCGCCGCGGCGGAACCGCGATCTGGGAAGTGGACCTCACCAACCGCGGCCAGCGAGAGGTCGGTGACTCGGCGCTCAGCCCGACGGTCCCCGCTCCCTCCCCCGACGGCCACACCCTGGCGTTTCTGGCTCCGGACTCGGCGGGTCGCACCCAGGTGTGGCTGCATGATCTCACCACCCGAAAGACCCGCCGGCTGACGGATCATCCCGAGATCACTGCCCAGAGCCTCCGCTGGAACCGGGACGGCACCGCCCTGCTCTATGTCGCGAACGGCCGGTTGCAGCGCCACGACCTCGCCGCCGGCAGTGCGACCGAGGTTCCCTTCACGGCCCGGCTGGAGTTCGCCCGCGCCCGGGCTGCCCTGCCCCAGCGCCAGTTCGCGGCCCAGGGATCGCAACCGGCGGCAAGAGGACAGTTCGGCGTCGCGCTCTCTCCGTCGGGCAAACAGATCGCCATCCTGGCCCTCGGGAAACTCTGGATCGTCCCGGTGGGCGGGGCGCCTCGCGAAGTGGCCGCGGTTCCTTCCAGCGCCCGCGACGTCGCCTGGGCCCCTTCGGAGCAGCAGGTGGCCTACAGCGTCGGCGAGTGGGGCGAAGAGGACATCGTCATCACCGACGTCACCACCGGCCGGACCCATCCTCTGACCGCGCTGCCCGCAATGGAGGTGGTGCCGCGCTGGTCGCCCGACGGACGCTGGATCGCGTTTGTGAGGGTCCATCCCGACTCGGGGCAGAAGCTCCTGGTGGTGGCGGCCGACGCACCCACCCTGCGGAGCCTTTCGGCGGCAAAGAACCTCGGGGAGCCCTACTTCAGTGAGTGGGCGATCGGCCTCGGCCGGAGCGCCGCGCCGGTCTGGCGGGCCGATTCGCGGGCGCTGCTGGTGCACCACCTGCCTCCGTCACCGCAGTCGCGGGAGCCCTTCGGATACGTCCGATCCACCGTGGGCGAAGTAGTTCCGCTGGAAGGCCCGCGCCGGAAGCTGGCCCACTTTCCGCTTCAGCCGACCGACGAGCAGTGGATCGACGACACCACGTTCGTCTTCCTGCAGGCCGACCGGATCTGGCGGGCCCGCTTCTCGCCCGACAGCGGCATGATCGGCTCGCCGGCCCCGCTCAACGACGATCCCGCGCTCTATCTCAGCGCGGCGCGCGACGGCTCGGTCCTCTATGTCTCGGGCGACGGTCTCCGGCTGCGCCGGCCTTCGGGAACGGTGACGCGTCTTGGCTGGCCGGTCACCTACCAGGTGCCGGTCCAGCCGCCACTGGTGGTGCGGAACGCGAAGGTGCTGGACGGCACCGGAGCACCGCCGACTGAGCCGCGCGATCTCCTGGTGCGCTCGGGCCGGATCGAGCGGATCGCACCGGCCGGATCGCTCGACACCTCCGATGCCCGTGTGGTCGATGCGGAGGGCGGCATCGTGATGCCGGGCCTGGCCGATCTGCACTTCCATTACGACGGGCCGTCACAGCTCCGGGGTCAGCTGTACCACGGCGTCACGCTGGTGCGCGACCAGGGCAGCGACATCGGGACCCTTGCGGCCATGGCCGAAGGCGGCGCCACCGGCGCCTGGGACGCACCCCGGATTTCCTTCGGCGGCTTCCAGGTCTACAGCGACTGGGCCTTCAGCAACGGACTGGAGCAGGGACTGGAGCCGGAGCAGGATTCCGCCCATGTCAGTCGCGTGGTCGCGTTGCTCACCGCGCACGGCGCCGACCACATGAAGATCCGGACCTTCCACGGCTGGACCACCGCCACTCGGCTGGTGCAGGCGGCCCATCGGGCCGGACTCCGGACCACCGGCCATTGTGTGCTGCCGCTGGCGCTCCTCGCGGCGGGAATGGACACGCAGGAGCATTCCGGCAACAACTGTGGCTCCCGCCTGGATGCCCCATACCGGCAGGACCTGCAGGACCTCTTTCGTGCCACCGGTGTGTCGGTCGTGCCCAGCACCATCATGTACACCTGGTGGGGAGGGTGGGTCGCCGACAAGCGTCTGCTGGAAGCTGACGAC
>DASTEX010000697.1:0-12032 GCA_035709185.1 Gemmatimonadales bacterium | reverse complement strand
GCACGATGTTCCTCGACGAACTCGGCTTCTCGATCACTGCATCGGGCGATCCGGTGATCGGGTGATTTCGCCCTTGGATCCTGGCGGTTCAATCGCCCGATCACCCGATCACGCGATCACTCGATGAAGCATGTCCCGCTGCTCCTCAACCCCGCCGCCGGGGCCGGCCGGGCGTTGCGCTTCGCTCAGGCCGCCATGGCGCGGCTTCACCAGCGGGGCATCTCAGTCGAGGTGAAGGCGTCGACCGAACCCGGCCGCATCGAGCGGTTGGCGCGCCGCCTCGCCACCGAAGGGGCCGAGCGGGTCGTGGTGTGCGGCGGCGACGGGACGATGCATGAGGCCGTCAATGCGCTCGCCGGCACTTCCACCATCCTCGGCCTGCTGCCGGGGGGCCGGGGGAATGATCTCGCCGCCGTACTGGGAATTCCGGCTGACCCGGCGGCAGCCGCCGACCGGATTGTGGAAGGCCGGATCCACTCGATCGACGTCGGCGTGGTGAACGGTCGCCGGTTCGGCACCGTCGTCGCCCTGGGGCTGGATGCGGACGTGGCCCTCCGGACCCGCTCGGGATGGTGGAGGCACGGTGGCCGGCCGGGGTATGTCGCCTGCGGTGTGTCCCGGCTGTTTACGTATCGCGCGCCCCACCTCCGGCTTACCGGCGACTTCGGCGTGCGGGAAGGCCGCTACCTGTTATGCGCGGTGAGCAACAGCGGCAGCTACGGGGGCGGGGTCCGGATCGCGCCCCATTCCGCGCTGGACGACGGCCAGCTCGATCTCTGCCTGGTGAAGGACCTGCCGCGGCTGGCGGCGCTGCCGCTGATTCCGCGGATCCTGCGGGGCCGGCACGGCGGAGCGAAGGCGGTGGAATTTCTCCGGACTACCCGAGTCCGGATCGAATCGGAGGAGCCGGTGCCCGCGGTAGCGGATGGCGAACTCGCCGGCCACACGCCGGCGGAAGTCACGCTGGAGGGCCTCTCGCTCCAGGTGATCGGGGAGGTCGATAGATTACCAGCGTGACCGAGCTCGAAGAGGCCCGCCGCAACGCCGTGGCCCAGCTGTGCCAGGCCCAGGCCGCCGGGTACATCTCGGTGGCCGCCTTCGAGGACCGCTACACCCTGGTGCGGGAGGCGAACTCGGTCGCGACCCTCCAGGCCCTGATCGCCGACCTGGTGGCTGATCCGCCGGCGGAGACCCTGCCGGCAGTGCGGCACCAGGACAGCATCGAGAGCTACCGAGCCGCGCCGGTCGAAGCCGCCGAATCGCTCAGGATCCCGGCCATTCTGGGATCGGCAGTCCGGGGCGGCACCTGGACCGTGCCGGAACATCTGGCGGTTCTGGTGGTCCTGGGCGAGGCCACGCTGGATTTCCGCGACGCCAGCTTCACCACCGATAGCGTGTACATCGACCTGTCCGTGACGCTCGGCTCGCTCAAGATCGTGGTGCCGCCCGGCACCCAGATCGAAAACGAGTGCCACGAAGTCTTCAGCAGCTCCACTCATCCCCGCCGGGGGCGGAACCGGGTCGCGCCTAACGGCCTGCTCGTGATCCTCTCGGGTCGCGTGTTCATGGGCGAGGTGAAGATCCAGGAGCGGCCCCCCACCGGGGAAGAGAAGCCGTTGTTCCGGCCGCTGATCGGCCGGCTGCTGGGCCGGCCGGATGAGTAGCCGTGGTGATCGAAGCGGCCGTCGAGACGGCTGACGAGGCCCGGTTTGCCCTCGCTCAGGGCGCCACCCGCCTGGAAGTCTGCGATTTCTCGGTCGAAGGCGGCCGGACACCCCTCCTGACGCGGGTGCGGGAGATCCGGAACACGATTCCGGCTCCGATCCACGTGATGATCCGGCCGCGCGGCGGCGATTTCGTCTACGCCGAGCCCGAGATCCGGCTGATGGAGCAGCAGATCGACGAGGCCCGCGCGGCCGGCGCGGCGGGCGTGGTCGTCGGGACGCTGCTCCGGGACCGGCGGATCGACCGGATCGCCGCTGCCCGGCTGCTCCGGCGGTCCCGTCCTATGGAAGTGATCTTCCACCGCGCCATCGATGTCGCGCCGGATCCGCTGGATGCCCTGGAGGCCCTGCTCACGCTGGCATTCGACCGGGTGCTCACATCCGGGGGAGCCGCCACCGCGCTAGCCGGGGCTGAGACCATTCGGCGGATGGTGCGGCTCGCGGGGAACGGCCTGACGGTGATCGCGGGAGGCTCGGTGCGAGGGCGGAATGTTCGACAGCTGGTGGAGCTGACGGGGGTGCGCGAGGTGCACGCGAGAGATGTCACGGGGATACGGGAGGCGATAAACTGAGCGTGCCACCTGCCACGTGCGCTGAGAGTGCCACGTGCCGGGTGCCGGGTGCCGCGTGCCGTTCAGGGTGCGGTGTTCCGGGTGCTGGAATGGGAAGGAGGTCATAGCAGGCACCCAGGACGAAGCACCTCAGCACGGCACTCGGCACTCGGTACCCGGCACGTGGCACTTTCTCAGCGCACCCGGCAGGTGGCACGCGGCACTCTAGTTCTCGACCAGCTCCCGGTAACGCTTGAGATGCACCAGCGCCGCCAGCTTGTGCCCGGTCTGCTGATACAGCAGCGACAGATTGTAGTGCGCGTCGGCCAGCACCGGATTGAGGCTCAGCGCCTTCCGGTAGGCCGCGATCGCCTCCTCGATCCGGTCCTCGTACTCGAGCACGGTGCCCAGGTTGAAGGCCGCCGTCGCGTTGCCGGGCTCGACCACCAGCGCCGTTTCGTAACACCGAATCGCCTCAGCCGGCCGCTCCGCCTGAATCAGCCGCCCGTAGTTGACCAGCGCCCCGGGGTGGGAGGGATCGCGGGCCAGGGCTTCGGCGTAGGCCCGCCGGGCTTCCTCGGGATCGAACGGCTCCTGCTCCAGGGCGTGCTGGTACCACTCCTCAGCGTCGGTCTCTTCGGCAATCATCGGACTGAGGGAAGCCACCGGGGCCGATGCCAGACTCGAGAAGTCGAGCCGGATCTGGCCGTCTTCGACATGCCACACGAGGGTGCCGTCTCGCGCCAGGATGGTCTCGCCCTCCGCCGAGAGCTGAACTTCACTGGGACGGCGGTCCGGGGGCAGCTGACGCACCAGCAGGCGGAGCGCGCGGTGCACCTTGCGGCGGGGCACCGACGCCCGGAGCAGCCCCTGCGCGGAGCGGAGCAGCACCAGATCCTGGAATCCGAAGCGATATTCGCGGCGCGGGCCGCGGGAAGGGGACAGGACGCCGGCGCGGGCCAGAGCACGGACCCGCGCGGGGGAGAGGCCGAAGAGGCCGGCAGTTTCTCGCGAGGTGTAGCCGATCACTCCGGCTTAAGCCTTCATCCGTTTCTTCCCCTTGGCGGGTTGCTCGCGGGCCGCCTTGGCCGGCTTGGGACCTGCTTCTTCGCTGCCGGCGCGCGCCAGGCTGGCCTTCAGCGCTTCCATGATGTCGATGATCTTGGCCTGCGGCGCTTCCGCCGGCTCCTCGGTGATATCCTGCCCCTCCACCTTGCGCTGGATCGCCTCCATCACGCGGCCCCGCACCGTGTCCTGGTACTGCTCGGGCCGGAACTCATCGGTGGAGGTCTGCTCGATCAGCTGCTTCGCCAGCGTGAGCTCGGCCGGCTTCACCTTGGTGTCGGGCACCTCCACTTCCGCCGCCGACTTGAGCTCGTCGGCATAGTGGAGCTGCTCCATCACCAGGTGATCGTCCATCGGCCGGATCAGGGCCAGGTACTGCTGGCCCCGGACCGCGTACTGTCCCAGCGCGGCGCGGCCGGTTTCCTTCATGGCTTCGAGCAGCAGCTTGTAGGCCCGCTCGCCCCCCTTGTCGGGCCCCAGGAAATAGGCCCGCTCCAGGTAGATCCGGTCGATCGCCGCGAGCGGCACGAATTCGTTGATGTCGATCGAATTGGTGGCCTTCTCGTCGAGGGCCTTGAGCTCCTCCGGCGTGAAGGTCACGAACTGGCCTTTGGAAAACTCGTAGCCTTTGACCATCTCGTCGCGGGCGACGGTTTCCTCGTCCTTGGGGCACCAGTACTGCTGCTTGAGCCGCGAGCCGCACTTGGCGTGGAGCCAGTTGAACGAGACGGAGGCCTTGGACTCCGAGGTGGAGAACAGTTTGATCGGCACGGAAACCAGGCCGAACGAGATGGTGGCGGAGCCGAGGGCGTGTGCTGGCATTTCTTAACTATAGGGAACGGTTGGGGTTGGCAGCAAGCTGTCGGCTGTCAGCTATCGGCTGTCAGCTATCAGCGATCAGCTGGCAGTTGACGGTTATCAGCCACAACTGCCATCTGAGATCACCTCTCCGGAGACGCTCGAAGACGGCTGCCTGATGACGCGGAGGTGCAGGCAGGTCGGTAACATCGAAGTGGCCCGACCCCACGCTGAAAGCTGATGGCTGACACCTGATCGCTGACAGCTACCGCACCACCGGCAGCAGCAGCTGCGACAGCGCCCGCGGCCCATGATGCACGGTATTGGTCGCCTTGACCCACCGGGTCTCGTCGTAGTTGTTCCCCCCGGTGTTCAGGTTGCGGTCGTAGAGCGGGAAATCGCTGCTGGTCAGGTGGAGCCGGATCCGGTGGCCCGGGCGGAAGTGATAGCCGGTCGCCTTCAGGCTGATCTCGACCCGGTAGACCCTTCCCGGCTCCATGAACACCGGTCGCGCCATGCCCTCGCGGTAGCGCGCCCGCAGGACCCCGTTGAGGATGTTCCAGGAGTGACCCGCGGGATCCACGTCGATCAGCTTGGCGTTGAAGTCCGTGTCCCTGGCATCGGACGAAACATGCAGGATCAGCCTGACCGTCCCCGCGACGGTCAGGCCCTGCTCCAGCGGGGCACTGGTGTACACCAGGAGGTCGGGGCGCGACTCCAGGTCGGACTGGTCGAAGATCCCGGGCAGGTCGTTGGGATTGCCGGTACAGCAGATAGTGCCGCCGCGGGAAGGGAAGGGATCGCCCGGGTCATACGTGTACCGGTCGCGCGCCTCGGCGGTCGGGGCCTTCAGGCTGAGGACACCGTCGCCCCCCGCGGTATTGGCCCGCCCGCCGCTCGAGAGGTAGAACGGCGTCGGCCGCATTTCGGGGACCGGCCACCGCTCGGCGGTCCGCCAGCCCATGTGCATCACGTAGTAGGTCACCTTGGGACGCCGGGTGACGCCATTGTCGACTCCGCGGAGCCAGTGGTCGAACCAGTCGCGGTAGATCTGCCAGTACTCCAGGCGGGCGTCGCCCACGTCCATCGTGCCCACTCTGGTGTGCTCGGTGGCAGACTCGGAGGCGCAGTGGGTGGTGGGCGACATGATGACGAACTGGTTGTCCCGGGCCGAGGCGGTGGTGGCGTTCCGCCGCATGAGGTTGAAGGCGTAGAGCGTCTGTTCCGGGGTGACATCGAGCCAGCTGTTCACGTGGAGCGACGGGGTGCTGAAGCGGTCGTCGTCCCGCAGGTAGCCCTTCGCTTCCCACCATGGGTCGCCCGGCGGATGGGAGAGAAAGTCCTCGAATTCCGAGGGTGCGTAGCCCGCCTTGCGCGCCAGGTCGATCGTGGGAAGCGAGCGGAGCAGGGTTGCGAAGTCGAGATCGCGCGGGACCGGGGCGTTCTTCACCTTGCTGCCCGCAATACCGAACCATCCGAACGCGGTGGAGAGCAGGAAGGCCCCGCCGTCGTAGGCCCCGAAGTTGGTGTAGTACCCTCCCGCCGGACCGGTGGCACCGGACGCGGACTGGGGAATCATCGCGATGTGGTTGGGGTGGCGCATCTTCGCGAGCAGGAACTGGACCTCGCCCAGATAGCTGCAACCGTAGGTACCGATCCGGCCACTGGACCAGGGCTGGCGCCCGATCCAGTCCATGGTGTCCCAGCCGTCATTCCGGTCGTCGTTCTGGACCCGGTATTCACCCTCCGAGCTGAACTTCCCCCTGGTATCCTGCACCACCACCGCATAGCCCCACCCGGCGAAGCGGTTGGCCGGGACGGTGGCGCCGCGGTAGGTGTCCTTGCCATAGGGAGTCCGGATCAGGATCACCGGGAGCTTCCCTTGCACGCCCTTCGGGCGGTACAGGTCGGTCCCCAGCCGGACCCCGTCGCGCATCGGGACCATGATGGTCTTCTCGACCTCCACTTCGTGTTGCGCGGGAGGAGCCTGAATCTGAAGGGCGAGGGCCAGAAGGAGCATTGAGAAACCTGAATGCATGGTGATTAGTGAATACCGAATAGTGTATAGTGTACGCTCTGGGCCAGCCCGCGAACAGGAGACCCTCCCCACTATGCATTATTCACTATTCACTATGCACTCATGTTCCTCCCTTTACCCTGGTCAATGGTGAATCAGCACGAGGACCCCCTCCAGCAGTACCGGGCCAAACGCGCCACGGAGCGGACCCCCGAGCCCGCGGGCGTCGTCTCGGGCGAGCCCGGCCGCCTCTATGTGATGCAGAAGCACGCGGCCACCCGGATGCACTGGGACCTGCGGCTCGAGCTCGGGGGGACGCTCAAGTCCTGGGCCGTTCCCAAGGGCCCTTCCTACGACCAGGCCGACAAGCGGCTGGCCGTGCAGGTGGAAGACCACCCGATCGAGTACGCCGACTTCGAGGGGATCATTCCCGAGGGGAACTACGGCGCGGGAGCGGTCATCGTCTGGGACCGGGGCACCTGGGAACCGGTCGAGGACCCGGTGGCCGGTCTGGAGAAGGGCAAGCTCCTCTTCGAGCTCCACGGTCACAAACTCAAGGGCCGCTGGACCCTGGTGAAAATCAAGAAGTCCGAGAAAGACTGGCTCCTGATCAAGGAGCGCGACGGGCTGATGACGCCCGGCGGCCGGGAAGTCCCGGAGGAATCGGTGCTCTCGGGACGGACCGTGGAGGAGCTGCGCGACGGCCGGGATCTCGCGGGTCCCATCCGGGCCGAGCTGGAACGGCTGAAGGTGCCGAAACGGGTCGTCCGGGTGGACGACGTGGACATCATGCTGGCGGAATCGGTGGAGGAGCCGTTCACCCGCGACGGCTGGCTCTTCGAGCTCAAGCTCGACGGCTACCGGATTCTGGCGGAGCTGACGGAAGGCCGGGTCCGGCTGGTGACTCGCCGGGGGAACGAAGCCAACGGATCGTTCCCCGAGATCGTGCGCGCCGTGGCGGCGCTTCCCTACCGTCACATCATCATCGACGGCGAAGTGGTCGCGACCGATGACCAGGGCCGCCCCAGCTTCCAGCGGCTGCAGCAGCGGGCCCGCTTCCTCCGGCCCACCGAGATTCGCCGGGCGACGCTGGAGAATCCGGTGAGTTTCTACGCCTTCGATTTCCTCGCCTTCGAGGACCGCGATCTCCGGGGACTTCCCCTCACCGAGCGGAAGCGGCTGCTGCGCGAGCTGCTGCCGCCCGCGGGGCAGGTGCATTACGTCGACCATTTCGAGCGGGAGGGCGAGCGGCTCTTCGGCGAGGTGTCGAAGCTCGGGTTGGAGGGCATCGTGGCCAAGCGGGCGGATGCGGTCTACCAGGGCGGGCGGTCACCCCACTGGCTCAAGATGCGGGTGGACCAGAGCGATGACTTTGTGGTGGTGGGGTACACCGAGCCCAAGGGATCGCGCACCGGGCTGGGCGCGCTGCACCTGGCCGACTACGTCGACGGCGTGCTGACCTATGCGGGACGGGCCGGGAGCGGGTTCAAGGAGCGCGAGCTGGCCGATTTGCGCCAGGAGCTGGAGCAGAAGCGACGCCCGACGCCGCCCTGTGTCGGTCCCCTGCCGACCGGCGCGGATACCTGCTGGGTGGAACCGGAGCTGGTGTGCGAAGTGCGGTACAAGGAGTTCACCGACGAGGAGCTGCTGCGCCAGCCGGTCTTTCTCCGCTTCCGCGATGACAAGAAGCCGGAGGAGTGCGTCCGGCGGAACCCGGAACAGCTGGAGGAGCTGGTCGAAGAGGCCCCGGCGCCGGTCGCGGCGTCGGTCGGGTCCGAGCGGAAACTCCAGCTCTCTAATCTGGAAAAGATCTTCTGGCCCGAGGACGGCTATACCAAGGGCGACCTGGTCGAATACTATCGCGCCATCAGTCCCTGGCTGCTGCCGTATCTGCGCGAGCGGCCCGTGGTGCTGACGCGGTATCCCGACGGCATCGCGGGCAAGTCGTTCTTCCAGAAGGATGCTCCCGGCTTTGCGCCCGAGTGGCTGCGTACGGTGAAGATCTGGAGCGAGGAAACCGAGCGCGAGATCGATTATTTCGTGGCCGACAACGAAGCGGCGCTGGTCTATCTCGCCAACTCGGCCAGCATCCCGCTCCACATCTGGTTGAGCAGCGTGGGGACGCTGGAGCGTCCCGACTGGTGCGTGATCGACCTGGATCCGAAGGGGGCGCCCTTCACCGACGTGGTCCAGGTGGCGCTCACCCTGCACCAGCTCTGCGAGGAAGTGGGACTGCCCAACTTCGCCAAGACCAGCGGCTCAACCGGGATCCACGTGCTGGTGCCGGTGGGACGGCTGCTCACCTACGAGCAGAGCCGGTCGTTCGGCGAGCTGTTGTCGCAGATCGTGGTTTCCCGGGCCTCCGCGATCTCGACCGTAGTTCGCGCGATCCAGCGCCGGGACGGCAAGGTCTATCTCGACTACGTGCAGAACGGCTACGGCCGGCTGCTGGTGGCCCCGTTCAGCGTGCGCCCCCTGCCGGGCGCGCCGGTGTCGATGCCGGTGTCGTGGGAGGAGGTGACGCCCGAGCTCGATCCCAAGGGGTTCACCATCAAGACCGCGGTGGAACGGATGCAGCGGAAGGGCGACCCGATGGCGCCGTTGCGGGAGGTCGGGGTGGATCTGATGGAGGTACTGCAGAAGCTGGAACGGATCCAGCGGAAATAGGTCGGAAGGGTCGGTAAGGTCGGAAGAGTCGGAAACTTGCTAAACTTTCCGACCCTTCCGACCCTTCCGACCCTTCCGACTTATTGCGGTGCCGCCCGCTTCAACAACGCCGCCAGCTTGTCCCCCACCGCTTCGACCGCGGCGAGGGGACGGTCCCGCGGGACGGCTGGGCTCCACAGCTGCAGCACCCGGCCACGGACCGGCCAACCGGGTGGTCGCAGGTCCACCCGGAGCACCAGGCTGTCGCCCCTGACTTCGAATCGCCCAATCACCTGTATGCTGTTGCGGAGCGTGACCGCCAGGTGGCTCCCGCTCTGGCGCATCAAGTGTCCCAGGCTGTCGACGCTCACCACCGGAAGCTCCGCGCCCCTTACGACCTGCATCAGGCTGTCCCGCGCCGGGACCAGCGAAGCCAGGAGGGTGGAGTCCACCGGCTGCCCTCGGACCGAGACAGGATAGACGATGGCGCGGGCAGGACCGGCCGGCGGCAGCACGTCGGGCGTGGTCGGGGTCACGAACACGGCCTTCGGTGCTTCCGGAGCGGGGGGCACCCCGGGCACCCGGGTGATGGTCATTCCCGCGGGCGGGCGGATCGGCTGCTGCTGCAACTGCGCCATGGCCCGCGACAATGATTCCGCCATGGCCCGCTCCAGCTGGACCCGGAGCGATTCCACCTGGGTCCGGTTCAGGGATTCACCGCCGCTCCCGCTCTCGACCGCGCGGGCAATGGCCAGCGAGTCCTCCCGGCTCAACGGGACGGCTACCGGTTCCCGGACCACGACGGTATCGCGCGACTGCTGGCTTGCGGTATCGACGGTGACCCCGCTGGGCTGGTCATCGGACCGCAGCAACAGCAGGCTGGCGGCCGCCGCGCCGGCCGCGGCCAGGCCCAGCCATCGCAGCGCGGGCCGGGGCTGCCGCCGAGCGGTCACGGTCCCCGATGACAGCTCCTCCAGCTGACGGACGATTTCCTCGGCGCTGGCGGGGCGGCGCGCCGGATCCTTCTGCAGGCAGCTGCTGACGATGCGCGCGAGCTGGGGCGACACTTCCGGATTGGCGGCATCGAGCGGCGGCGGGATGCGGGTGAGCTGCGCCGCCATGGTTTCGCGCGGGGAGGGTCCTTCGAAGGGGGAAGCGCCGGTCAGCAGCTCATAGGCCAGCAGGCCCAGGGCGTACAAGTCGACCCGGTGGTCGGCCGCGGGATCCGATGCCAGCTGCTCCGGCGCCATGTAACTGGGTGTGCCGATCGCCATGCCGGTGGAGGTGCCGGCGCCGCTCGGCAGGGCCGCGCTCAGCGCCTTGGCCACGCCGAAGTCGGTAACCAGCGCGTGACCCTGCTGAACCAGGACGTTGCCTGGCTTGATGTCGCGGTGGATCACCCCCTGCCCATGGGCGAACGCCAGCGCCTCGGCCACGTCGGAGATGAGCCGCAGGACTTCCCGTACCGGGAGGCGGCCCCGTCGGTCGATCTGGGTTCGGAGGGATTCGCCCTCGATGTACGGCATGGTGTACCACAGGAGCCGGCCGTGTTCCCCCGCGGACAGCAGCGGTACGATGTGGGGATGCTGCAGCCGGGCGGCCAGCTGTATCTCCCGCTGGAACCGGTCCCGGTTGACGCCGGCCGCAAAGTCGGGTGGCAGCACCTTGATGACCACCTTGCGTCCCAGGGCCCGCTCGGTGGCGACGAAGACGTGGCTCATGCCCCCGCCGGTCAGCTCCTGGCCGATGGCGTAGGCGCCGCCCAGGGCGGCTTCCAGTTCGTCCCGGAATACGTCAGTCATGCCGCTGTCAAAGTATCTTCAATTCCCGATCTGCGCCTGAGGTTTCGCCTCTGCAAGGACCATCTGAATGACCTGGCCCGGCCGACCGGATCCGACGGAACCGCTGGAACCGGAGGAGGACGACGGCTCGCTTCCGGCTGACGCGCCGGGCACCGAGTGGGAACCGGGGGCAGACCAGGAGGAGAGCGAGTTCCTCACCGGTCCCCGTTCCCGGGTCAAGGAGCTCATCCGGGTATCACGGATCGCAGCGGAGTTCGTCAAGGGGTTTCGGGCCCTGCATTTCGTGGGGCCGTGTGTCACCGTTTTCGGCTCGGCCCGCTTTCGCGAAACTCACCCGTATTACCAGCTGGCGCGCACCATGGGCCAGCGGCTGGCCGGCCTGGGACTGACCGTCATGACCGGCGGGGGGCCCGGCATCATGGAAGCCGCCAACCGCGGCGCCAAGGAAGCCGGGGGGCACTCGATCGGGTGCAATATCGAGCTCCCCGCGGAGCAGCACGAGAATCTGTACCTCGACCGGTTCGTCACCTTCCGCTACTTCTTCGTCCGCAAGGTCATGCTGGTGAAGTACAGCGTGGCGTTCGTGGTCATGCCGGGCGGCTTCGGGACGCTGGATGAGCTGTTCGAGGCGCTCACGCTGGTCCAGACCAAGAAGATCAAGCTGTTTCCGGTGGTGCTGATGGGGGTGGGCTACTGGTCGCGGCTGCTCGACTTCATGCGCAGCACCCTGGTACGCAACCGGACCATCGATCTGGCCGATGCGCACCTGCTGACCGTGACCGATTCACCGGACGACGCGGTGCGTGCCATCCAGGAAGGCGTGAAGCGCTATGGTCTGCTGTGGCCCAAGCCGCCGAAGCGGAGGAAGATCCTCAAGGAGAAGCCGCTTTGACCCATTGACGATTGACCATTGACGATTGCGTCGGGCCGCCCTCGCTGCCGGGAGCAATGGTCAATCGTTCAATGGTCAATCGTCAATGGAACTCAGTCGAGCGCCCGCAGCACCCCCGGCGCCATGCACCAGAGCATCCGGGCCACGCCGGGCGTGGGCGGCTCGGCCAGCTGGATCAGGCAGGCAGCGCCCTTCTTGAGCTCGATGAAGCTTTCCCGGCGGCCGGTCAGGAGGAAACTGGCCAGCCCGCTCAGATGGGGCTCGTGGCCCACCACCGCCACGGTCCCGTTGGTCTTGAGGCTCCGGAGCCAGTTAACCAGATCGCCAAAGTCGGCATTGGGCTCCAGGGAGGGAACCTGCACTACCTTCTCCGCTCCCAGGGCCTTGGCCACGATCTCGGCGGTTTCCATGGCCCGGACGAGGGGGCTGCTGCCCACTACCTCGGGGGCTTCCACCATCTGGGCCAGCCCGCGCGAGATGGACCGCATCCGGCGGGCGCCCTTGCCCGTCAGCGGACGCTCCGGGTCGGGTTTGCCG
>DASTEX010000696.1:0-11939 GCA_035709185.1 Gemmatimonadales bacterium | reverse complement strand
GATGGCCCGTTCCAGCCCCCGGATGGCCCCGGTGGTATCGGATCGCACCAGGTGGGTAAGCGCCCGGGCGTGGGCCGCGATTCCCATCTCGCGCAGCTTTCCGCTCCGCCGGCCCCATGCTTCCGCCGAATCGGCCGCCCGCCCCACCAGGTCCCGGTCTGCCACCTGGAGCGCCGCCTCGGCCAGCATGGTGTAGAGCAACGTCAACCGGAAGGCCCGGCCGCCTAACGGCTGTTGCGGGTCCTGGTACCGGGTGAGCGAGTCCAGGATTGAGATGGCGTCATGCGGGTGCCCCGACTCGAGCTGGAGCAGCGCCAGATTGGTTCCCAACCGCCGGCCCAGATCCCCGGCCCGCTCGACGGGGGAAGCCCTGGCCCATTGGCCGGCTGACAGCTCGGCCAGCTCCCGCCACCGGGCCTGGTTCCGCAGGCTGATGGCCAGGGCCCAGTAGGCCTGCCAGAAGGAATCCCGGTCGGTCGCGTCAGCCAGCACGCTTCGGGTAACCCGGTCGGCCGCTTCGAACTCGCCGGTCCTGACCCGTACGATCGCAGGAAAGATCCGGTCGTAGGAATCAAACGGAATGGCCCGCTGGCGGATCTCGATGGCCTCGGCGGTGCGCCCCCTGACCTCCAGCATGGCAGAGAGTGCTACCATGGCGCGGGCTGACCGGGGGTCGGCCCGAACCCATGCTCTCGCAACCTGCTCGCCCCGGTCCAGCGAGTCCAGCGCGGCGTAGGCAAAGACGAGATGGTTCAGTGCCTCACACGCCAGGCAGCGGGCCCCGCTGCCACCGATGCTGGCGGTATCCTGCGCAATGACATGGTGAAGGAATGGCAGGGCGCCGGTGAAGTCGGCTCGCGCCATCCGGGCGAACCCGGCGAAATAGTGGGCCTCGACGTCAACCGGGTACCGGACGATCAGGGTGTCGGCCAGCGCCTGAAGGGTGGGAGAGGAGCTGAAGAAAGCGATCCACGCGAGAATCTGGAGCCGGTCCCGGTCCGGGGCTCTCTCCGCCAGCCGGGCCAGCCGGGCTCGCTCTCCCGAATCAGGATGCGCGTAGAGTGCGGACCGGGCCAGATAGAGGTGATACACCGCCATCGCGAAAGTGGAATCTTCCCTGATGGCGGCCTCCAGCAGGGTCCCTGCGCCGCGGTAATCACCCCGGGCGTACTTCCTCAAACCTTCTTCGTAGAAGCGCCAGGCAACCACCGAGCGGGTACTCAGCGTCCTGGTTGCCAGTGAGTCGCGCGCCAACCCCAGGCCGGCCGCCAGCTGGACCGACGCCTGGTCGACCACATCGAAGAAGTCCTTCCCTTCAACCCGCAACGCTCCCAGCACATTTCCGGTTGCCAGGTCGACCCGGCGGACCTGGAGCATCAAGCCGCCGGGAGCGGGGTGGAGGCCACCCTCCAGGATCTCAGTCGCTCCCGCCCGCCGGGCCGCATTGGTGTACGCCGCTATACCGGATGAGGCGCTGTCCAGCGTCATCAACTCGAGCATCCGCATGGTGCTTACGACCTGAAGCCCGGGAACTCGGCCCAGGTCGGTCGCCAGCATGTCGGCCAGGGGGGCGGTGCCGTCGCCGCCCCGATAGTCGGTGATCGGTCCGACAGCAAGGATCGGTGCCGGGCGAGGTGACTTCCGGCGCAGGCGCGGCAGCGCCAGCGCGGCGGCGGCAACCGCAACCAGGAGAGCGGCAGCTATGAGGATGGCGGAGCGCCGCACCGGCGATGGGGAAGCGGGAGCGGGCGCCGCACGGACCTCCGGCCGTTGAACGGGGGTGGTGTCCTCGGCCGCGGGCGGCGGAACCTTCGGGTGAACTACCGGTTCGAGTTTCCGGATCTGTTCGGCATACCGTTCCACTTCCGGATCGGGCGGAAGGGAAAGCTCTTCGGCCACGAGCGCTTCGTAGGTCCGGGCCTGGAGCAGCGCCGAGTGGCGCTCGCCCAGGGCGACCAGCGCCCGCATCAGCTCCAGGGTCACCCGTGGGTTCAGCGGATCTACCGCAGCCCGCCGGCGCCACCAGTTCACCGCCGCCGGATGGTCCCCGCGCTCGGTGGCGATCCGGGCCAGCCGCTCGATCAGGTCGGCGTAGGTGTGCGCCAGACTGCGGCGCTCCTCCTCAGCCCAGCGCTCGAACTCGGGGGCGCCGGCCAGGCGGAATCCCTGGAGGAACGGCCCGCCGTAGGCGGCGGCCGCATCTTCCCACGCCCCGGCCTCGACCGCCACCTCGAAGTCCGCCACGTCGCAGGTCGCTACGGCCCGGTTCAGGCGCAGCTCCTGGACCCCGGTCAACAGGTCGTCGTCCAGATCGGACCGGAGGGTGTGAAGCGCCTGGGAAAGAGCCCGGCGGCCGGCGGTGTCGTCCGCGTCGGGCCAGAGCAACGCCAGCAGCTGCTCCCGGGTAATGCCCCGCTCGCCGGCCCGGGCCACGAGGGCAAGGACGGCCAGACGGCGCGGCTGGGTCGCGGCACCCGAGGGTGCCTCCCCGTCACGGCTGGCAGAGAGCCCGCCGAGGGTGCGGACGCGGATCATGGGGGTGGGTGAGCATACTCCCCGGGCCTCGAAGGGGCAAGCCAGGGGGCCGTCCAAAGTTTTCCTTACCAACGAGTTAGATCAGGTGATAATCTCGTGACGATCTCGCGAGTCGGATTGGTATCGTTGCATTAGTTCCGGCGCCTGGTGCCAGGCCGGCCATCCCGAATCGGAGTTCGTCGATATGCGCTTCTCAGGCCCAGCTCGACTCCTGTCCCTCGCCGGGGCGCTCGCCCTGGCGGTGCTGCCGGTGCTGTCTTCCGGCGACGGCGTTGCCAAGGCGGAGAATGAGTCCACCGCACGGCTGGCCACACTGGGCGCCCGGCCGCACTTCGCCGACGATGACGCGCGGCAGGTCTGCCCCAGCGAATACGTTCGGACCCATTCCGGGGTGACGGCGTATTCGATCTACGACCTCAACGGCAATCAGTTCATCTGCGCTCGGCGATACCGCTTCGGGACCGGCCAGCCGGTCCGGGTCGATGACGACGGGAAGCTGGGCTGCACCGGTGGGTACCAACTCACCCGGGTCCCGCCCGGCGGCTACGGCGAAACCCGGGACGTCAACCAGAACCACCATATCTGCGTGCTGCGACCCTAGCCGATCGGAAGGACAGGAAAACGCCCGGAATTGCTCCCGGGCGCTTGGGCTCCTGCGCGTACCGCCGAGGCGCTCAGGCCAGCGAGTAGAGAAACTCCACGTAGGACTTCACCGCTCCATCCCACCCGGCCAGCTTCGGATTGCTCGCTTCGATCACGTAGTACTCGTCGGGCGCATGGGCGCCACCGCCGTGCCCCAGCCCGAATTGTCCGGCGGCCAGCTTGAGCGGTTCGCCGGTGAAGGTGACGCCGGGCCACGAGCCGGCGAGGCGGGGCCACAGCAGCGGCTCCACCCCGAGGCGGCGGTATGTCGCGAGCATGGCCTGCACCAGCTTCGAGTCCGGGTCGGTCTCGGTGGGGTCGTACCCGCCCGACATGTTCACTTCGATGTCGCCGAAGCCGTGCTTTTCGAGATGCGCCCGGAGCAGTGCCAGGGTCTCCTTGACCGTCATGTCCGGCACCAGGCGAATGTCGACCTTGGCGACCGCCTTGTGGGGCAGTATGGTCTTGCCCCCCGGGCCGGTATATCCACCGACCAGCCCCTCGATATTGATGGTCGGCTGACTCACCAGCCGGACCTGGGCGTCGTGGAAGGACTCGTCGCCGATCCAGTGCTGCACTCCCAGGGTCCGCTTGATGACGGCCTCGTTCTTCTTCGCGATCGCGGCCTCCAGAATCTCCTTCTGCCGCGCGGTCAGCGGCCGGATCTTGTCGTAGAAGCCTTCGACCGCGATGGTGTTGCCGTCTTCCTTCTTGAGCGTGGCGAGCGCCAGCACCAGGTGCCAGGCGGGGCTGTCCACCATCGCAGCCAGGCTGGAGTGGATATCCTTGGCGGGCCCCCGGCCCCACTTCTCCCCGGTCGACACCAGCTCCGCCTCGATCACGCCCTTGGCGCCCAGGTTCACTTCCACGCCGCCGTCGGGCGACTGGCTGCCCAGCGGAATGATGATGCCGAGGCACTTGCGGAGGGCCGCTTCGACCTGGGGCTGGAACACGATCTCCCGGAAGTTGGGCGATCCGATCTCCTCTTCGCCTTCACAGACCAGCGCAATGTTGACCGGCGGCTTTCGGCCGACGGCCTTGAAAGCGTGCAGGGCGGAAAGCACCGCGGTCTGGGGGCCCTTGGTATTGGTGGCGCCGCGGCCCATGATCACCTTCCCCAGGCCGGGCTTGTCCACCAGGCGACCCTCCAGCGGAGGCGAGCTCCACTCGGCCGGGTCGTACTGTTTGACGTCGTACATGAAATAGATGCCGAGCCAGTTTCTCGCCCCTACATCGTAGGTGGCGAACACGCCGGGTTTGCCCGAGGTGTTGATCACCTCCACCTGGGGGAAGCCGGCATCGCGGGCCAGCTGCGCCATGTGCTCCGCGCCCTGGGGGTAGCCGATGTTCTCGGCCGCGATGGAGGGGAGCGCGATCCAGTCGCGGAGGATCTTGAGCGTGGCCTCATGCTGCTTCGGGATCTGGGCCAGGACCGCGGTCTTGTCCTGAGCCTGGAGCGCGGCGGCAACCTGCGGGCTCAGGCCCAGCGCGGCGGCGCCGGCGGCGGCGCTTTCGAGAAAGTCCCGGCGGGTGATCTCGCGGGACGCGGGGGTGTTCTGATCGCTCACATCCGGCTGCACGGGGTCCTCCAGGAGAGCTGACGATATCGGGGAAGGTCGACGGACAGAACTAGGATACAGCCGGGACGGACTGAAAGGCAGGGCGTCCTTCGGGATCGAGGATGTCCGGTTTCCCCGGCCAATCGCGCGTTGATCTCCGGCAATTCGAGTCCACGAACTCAGTCCCGGAGGTCTGTCATGCGGCTTGCATCGATCCTGTCATCCCTTTCGCTCCCTGCCCTGGCACTGGCCGCCGGGCTCACCCTGGCCTGCGCCGACGGCGCCCCGACAGCTCCGGAGGCGGACCCGTCGTTCGCCACCATCCGGGCGACGGTTCTCGATGACACCAATATGTCGTGCCCGCGGGGCTACCAGCTGACCCCGGTGGGATTCGATTCCCCGTACGACCTCAATTACAACCTGTACGTCTGCGTGTACAGCCCCGGGAAGCAGCTGTACCTGGATGATGGCGGCCGAGGAGGTTGTCCCAGTGGTTATCAGCTGGTCCAGGTGTCGTACGGGGTGTGGGGCTGGGAGAAGGACTACAACGGCAACGGCTATATCTGCCAGCTCAGTCAGTAACAAGTCGGAAGGGTCGGAAGGGTCGGAAACGTCGGAACAAATCCGGAAGCGCCCTGGGAACAATCCCGGCCCGCTATCACCGGCAGGAATGGTGAAAGCGCCCCGAGGTGACCCGGGGCGCTTCCGACTCCTCGATCCGTAGGACTTTTCCAACCGGGGCCTGAACTGCTCCAGCCGCGGGTCGCATTGTCACCTGTCAATTCAATTGTCAGGTGCCGGCCAGTGCCTGAAATCACCGGGTGCCGGCGGCGCGGATCCCAGATCGGGTGGCTGTTCGGCCGCTTGTCACCTGGCGCGACCTCAGGCATGGCAGCCGTGAGCCGCTCAAGCTGCTGGGTCGTGACGTCGCGGCGGCGCCGGGATGAACCGGAGCAGGCCCTGCCGCTGGGCCCCTCGGGCCGGCCGGGAACCTAGAGAAGCTCATCGCCATCAAGGTCGCGATAAGAAGCCAAAGCGCATTCGAGGCGATGCCGCCACGACTGCACCGGCTGGCCCCGGCTCCACAGCACAATCGGGAAGGTCAGATTGCGCACGGCACATCGCCGGTAGTCCAGCCAGAGGTCGTCGAATGAGTACCCGCCGACGCCCCGGGCAACCAACTGCCGGTGGTACCGGTGAAGCAGGGGCCGCTCGAGATCCCGCCGGAGGGTGGGAGACCAGTGAAGGGCAATCAGGTAAGCCAGGTCCCGTGCGCCGACGTCGAGGTGCCAGAGTTGCCAGTCCACGAGGTAGGACAGGCCCGCCCCCGAACGGGGAAAGAGAAAGTTCAACGAATGGGCATCCCCGTGTACCACGGTGAGGGCTCGACGGTCTACCAGCCGCAGCCAGGCACCGAGCGACGACCCGAAGACTCTCTCCAGCACTTCTCGATCCCGGCGTGATAGGGTCTCGCCCAGCGTCGCGAGGAAGCCCGGCAGGCCGGCGGCAATTCGGCTGACCATCGCGCGAAGGCTGGTCTCCGTATGCAGGGCACCGAGGCCGTTTCCCAGTGCCGGTGCTTCCCACCACCGCGCGTGTACCTGGGCGAGGATCGAAACGGCCCCTTCGGCCTGGAGCGGTGAGGGCGGATCTGGCCAGGGCGGATGCATATGGGTAGAACGAAGGTCCTCGAGCACGAGCCACGGCAGCGCGGTGGACAGAGGGGCAGCGGCGAGGCAGCGCGCGATGGGCGGAGAACCCAGAGAGGGAGCGAGCTCGGTGTAGAAGGTCAGCTCCGAGTCGGGCCCCGCCGTGGTCTCGAGAGGCCACTTCACCAGCACGCTCTCCGGCAGCTTCGTCGCCTGCCGGGAGTAGGTCAGCCTGGCAAAGCACAGATTGGAGACGGCCGTCCGCTGGCGCTGCGTGATGGCAGCACTGGTGACCGCACCCTGAGGAAGAGCGCCTGCCTCCTGGAGCATCCTGGTGAATCCGGCGGGAGTCAGGTCGGGGGCGTCCCTCGTCTCCTCCGCCCCGTCAGGCACGGCGTGACCCACCCGCCCGACTGGGACTCATCCCGCGCTGCGCACGTACCGGTTGAAGAACGCGATGGTCCGGTCCCAGGCCAACTTCGCCGCCGCTGCATCGTAACGCGGGGTGGTGTCGTTATTGAAGCCGTGCTGCGTGCCCGGATAGAGGTGCCGCTCGTAGGTCACCCCCGCGGCCTTGAGCGCCTCCTCGAACGCCGGCCAGCTGGCGTTGATCCGCTCATCCACCTCGGCCGACTGGATCAGGAGAGGGGCCTTGATCTTCGGGACGTCTTCCAGATTCGGCGCCGACCCGTAGAACGCGACCCCGGCCGAGAGATCGCCGCCTAACCGGGTCGCCAGGAAACTCACCATCCCGCCACCGTAGCAGAACCCCACTGCGCCGATCCGCCCGGTGCATTCCGGACGGGCTTTCAGAAAGCCGGCCGCGGCAACGAAATCCTCCCGGGTCTTCTCCCGGTCGAGCTGGGGGAAGAGCGCCCGCGCCTTGTCTTCGTCGCCGGGATAGCCGCCCAGCGGAAAGAGCGCGTCCGGCGCGAACGCCACGAAGTGGTCCAGCGCCAGGCGCCGGGCGATGTCCTCGATGTGGGGGTTGAGCCCGCGATTCTCATGGATGACCAGGATGCCCGGAAGCTTCCCGGTGGCGCCGCTGGGGCGCACGAAGTAGCCCCGCCCTTTCCCGTAGCCTGCCGGGGAGTCGAACTCGAGATACTCGGGATTGATCCGGGTATCGTCGGTCCTCACTACCTGGGCCTCGGCAAACCGGGGGCTCAGCTGCTCCAGCAGCATGGCGGCGGTGATGCCGCCGACGGCGAACTTGGCCGCCCGGTCCAGGAAGGTCCGGCGGTCGATCCCGCCGTGAACGTAGGCATCGAACAGAATCAGCAGCTCCTGGTCGAAGTCGTGCGCGGTCATTCGTGACATCTTACTTCACCTCTTCGTAGAGCGCGGCCGTTATCGCGGCGTCTCTTCGGGCTGCCGCGTGAAAACTGCGGGTGCTCGCTTCCACCAACCGGGCGTTCTCCCTGGGCCGCTTCTCCCAGGCAATCTGGGCCAGCTCGGCCGGCGTCGCCGGGCGCAACGCCGAAGCATCCGGCCCCTGCTCCGGGTCGGGCAACTGATACTTCCCATCGGCCGCCACGACCAGTGCATCGGCTCGCAGCAGCTCCTCGTCGGTCGGCTCGTCACTCTCCGAGAGGTCCCAGGCCCAGATCAGACTTCCCCCTTCAGTCTTGAACAGGCGGACGCGCGTATAGCAGCCGGTATCGTCCTCATCGCAGATGGACGATTCGCCCAGGAGCAGACCGTTGAATCGGAGGGGCTTGTTGCCAAGACGGAAGACGACATGGGGAGATTCCAGCATGGATGCATTTCTCCTTGGCTTTTGTGGGGCGCGCGTTGCGGCGGCGCCTTCACCGTTTGGCGGATCCTCCGACCTTCGGAACCAGTGGCTCCCGGAGCCCCGCCAGCACAACAGTACTCCACCGAAGCCGGATCGCACAACCCGGACTGGTTCAACCGACCGACCCGACATTGTGTCCGTCCCTCTCGTTGAGGTCGTCCCCCGAGGTAGCTCGCTCAACCCGGGTGCGGCAATGCGAACCCTTGTGGCAGTAGAGTTTCTGACCGTGGACGGCGTGATGCAGGGTCCGGGAGGGCCGGAAGAGGATCAGAGCGGCGGGTTCGATCGCGGCGGCTGGACCGTGCCCCACTGGGACGACGAGATGCGCACGGAGCTGGGCAGCTGGAACCAGGCCGCGGAGAGCATGCTGCTCGGACGCAGAACCTACGAGATCTTCGCGGCCCACTGGCCGTACACACCGAAGGACGACCCGCTGGCTCCCATACTGAACGCCATGCCGAAGTTCGTGGTGTCACGCACCTTGAAAGAGCTCGATTGGAACAATTCCACGCTGATAGACGGAGAGGTTCCCCGGGAAATCGCGCAATGCAAGCGCAACGGCAACGGCTTGATGTTGATCTTCGGCAGCTCGAAACTGGTGCAGAGCCTCGTGGGTCACGACCTGATCGACGAGTTTCGGCTCTGGATCTTTCCTCTGCTCCTCGGCCAGGGCAAGCGACTGTTCGCCGACGGGGCCGTGCCGGTGGGGCTCAGACTGCAGGAGGCCAGATCGTTCGGGACCGGCGTGGTGCTTCAGCGGTACCAGCCCGTCGGCAAGCCCGGCTTCGGCTCGTTCCTCAATCACGATCCGCCGGCCGTAGAGCTCGAGCGGCGCCGTCGCTTCGCCGAGGCGTCGTCCTGATCACGGCGCGCAAAGAAAAGCGCCCCGGGATTCCCCCGGGGCGCTTCCGCGTGATCCGACCTGACCGTCCCGCCTGATCTACGGCACCATCCCCGCTCCCAAAACGTGCTTGGCGAAGAAGGCGTACTCCCGCTTCATCTTGTCGAGCTGGAGCCGTGGTTCCCCGATACCGTGCCCCTGCCGGGGATAGAAGACCAGCTCCACCGGCACTCCGTTCTTCTTGAGGCCCATGTACAGCTCCTGGGCCTGTCCGACGGGCACCCTCTGATCGTTGGCGCCGTGCAGGATCAGCGTCGGGGTTTTGGCCTGTTTGATGAACGTCATCGCCGAAGCCCGGCGGTAGGCCTCCTCGTCGTTCCAGGGTTCGCCGCCGAAGTACTCCTCCAGCACGGTCTGGAGGTCGTTGGTCGAGTACATGCTGTACATGTTGGTGAGCCCCGCGCCCACCATGACGCCCCGGAACCGGTCGGTCTGGGTCAGCGTCCATGCGGTCATGTAGCCGCCGTAGCTCCAGCCGCTCTGGCCCAGCTTGGCCGGGTCGGCGATGCCGCGCTGGACCAGGTCGTCGAGCCCGCTCTGGATATCGCGATAGTCGCCCCCGCCCCAGTCGCGCACGTTGCTGAGCAGAAACTCTTCGCCGTACCCGGACGACCCGCGCACGTTGGGAAAGAACGAGACCCAGCCCTGGCCGGCCCAGACATGCGCATAGTTGCCCCAGCTCGCCGGAAAGCCCTCGGTCCAGACGCCGGATGGGCCCCCGTGGATGAAGGCCATCGTGGGATACTTCCGGCCCGGCTGGTAGTCGATCGGGTAGATCAGGATTCCCTCGATCTCCAGGCTGTCACGGCTCTTCCACCGGATGACTTCGCTCCGGCCGAGGGTGAGTTCCCTGACCTGGGGATTGTGGTCGGTGAGCTTGACCGGACGGAGCGGCGCCGTGCCCCGCGAAACGTGCACGTCGTTCGGCTGCTGCGGATCGGCCCGCACGAAGGCCAGCACCGAGCCGTCGCGGGACCAGGTTGGCGCGGACATCACCCCGCGGGTATCGGTGAGCTGCCGGGGCGTGCCGCCGGCTGCAGGGACCGAAAAGAGCTGGGTGGTGGTGCGAACCGTCGCCGCGAAATAGAGAGTCCGGCCGTCGGCCGACCAGGTCGCAGGACCGGGCTGGTAGAGGAACCCCGCCAACACTTCCCGCGGGGCGCCACCCTCGGCGGGAATGATCTTCAGGCTGGATTGCCCGGTGGTGATGCGGCTGGTGGACCGGGAGAGGAACGCGATGCTCCGACCATCCGGCGACCAGCGCGGGGCATTGTCCGGCCCGGGATTCTCGACCAGCTTGCGCGGGACGGCGCCACTGTCCGCCACCGCCACCACCCAGATATCCGAGCGGCTTCCATCGTCCGCCTTGGGCGTCGGGGTGGTCGAGTAGGCCAGCCGGGCCCCGTCGGGCGACCACTGCACGTCACCCATCTGCAGATCGTCCTTCACCAGCTCGGCCGACTTCTTTGCCGCGAGGTCATGGATCCAGATCCGGGTCATCCGGAAGTTCCGGTCCACCTCCTGCGGGTCATCCTTCTCCTTCACCCGCCGTTCTTCCTCGGGGGTCTGATCGCGCTGGGCCACGAATGCGATCCGGGACCCGTCCGGACTCCACTGGAAGCTCTGCACGCCGCTCTTCGAATCGGTCAGCTTCTCCGCTTCGCCGCCGAACGGGGAGATGAGCCAGATCTGGTTCTTCTCTTCCCGGGCCGAGAGGAAGGCGATCAGCTTTCCGTCGGGTGACCAGCGCGGCTGGCCGTCGGCCTTGGCGCTCTTGGTCAGCTGCAGCGGGGTTCCACCCGCGGCCGGTACCAGCCAGACGTCGGTGTTGACCGCCGATTCCTTGAGGTCGGACGCCGAGACCACGTAAGCGACCCATTTCCCGTCGGGCGACACCTGGGCGTCGGACACGCCCTTGATTGCCATCACGTCTTCGGGGGTCATGGCGCGGCGCTGCTGGGCCCAGGTGGGGGGTGCGAGAAGGAAGAGCAGTGCGAAAGTGATGCAACGCATGTGCGGGATCCTGGCGTTAGCCGTTAGCGTTTGCCGTTAGTCGTACGAGCAGTCAAGCTACGGCGGCGCAAGTCGGAGCGCCACTTGCGGAGCCCCTCAGACATCCCATGTAAGCGGGCCGGCTTCGGCATCGAGGAGGAGAAGCCGGCCGCCATTAGGGCCAGCTTGCTCTGGCCGTGATGATAGCCCTCGTGGAAGATCCAGCATCGGGGCAACTGCAATCTGGCGACCGTCAGACTCCCGTCGCGCGACCCGATACCATCGACCTGTCTGGCCGAAAACGTGGCTGAGGTGGTTGTTGGACGGGAAGATTGGCCGCGGGCCATCATCGGTTCGCCAGGTAAGCGCTCGCCTCGATAAGTCGGTGCTCCGGCGACGTCTGAGCGAGAAAGCGGAGAATGGGCAGGTGGCCAGCGCCGATGATGACGAGAACACGCTCCTCGGGAGAGTCCGTGAGCTGTTGTAGGTTGCTGAAGATACGCAAGTTGCGGTTGTACCACCGGCTCATGTCGTCCACGCCGACGTAGTTGCCGCGGCGGGCGAGCTTGAACGGCCCGACGAGATAATGCCCATGTCCAATCCTGATGCGCTCTGGATCGTTGAGATAGAGGAGGTAGTTGCGCAGGGGCGTCACGGTCTTGAGCGAATCTTCGTAGGCATACAAGAGTCCGTAGCGCGGCTCCCACGGGTCCGCTTTCAGCGCGCTGTCGATGTTGAAGCCGAGGGAAGCGGCCTGCGTGCGGGCTTCATCCTCCGTCACCGGAGCACGGCCGGGCGCGTCGACTGCGTAAACGCGAGCGTGGCCGAGTCGGCGAGCGAGGCGGAAGCCGAGCTGGTATACC
>DASTEX010000695.1:0-8515 GCA_035709185.1 Gemmatimonadales bacterium | reverse complement strand
CTGGCGACGACGGCGGCGGTGGTGGCCCGGCCTACCCCTTCCGCGCCCTGCTTGGTGTTGAACCCGACGTAACACGAAATGATGCCGATAGCGCCGCCGAAGAAGAACGCCTTGATGAGGGAGTACACCCCGTCGAACGGCCGGTAGTAGGTGCGGGCACCAAACGCAAAGTCGCTGTCGGTCACCGGCAGCACCTGCTTGACGCTGTACCAGCCGGCCAGGACGGCGACCAGATCGGCCACCATGGTCAGCATCGGGAGCATGAGGAACGCGGCCAGGACCCGCGGCAGAATCAGGTGCGAAGCCGGCGAACGCCCGAGGCTCTCGAGCGCATCGATCTGCTCCGTGACCCGCATGGTTCCCAATTCGGCTGCATAACGGGCGCCGATGCGGCCGGCCAGGACCAGGCCAATCAGCACCGGACCGAGCTCGAGCACAATGGTCGAGACGATCAGGGTCCCGAGCACGTATACCGGCAGGGTGGTCTGCCACTGATAGCCGGCCTGGAACGCCGTCACTGCCCCCGCAAAGGCAGCGATCAGCAGGACGATGAACAGGCTCCCGACCCCGATGTTGTAGGACTCGGTGAAGGTCCGCGGGACCCAGATCCGCCATTCGGCGAACCCGCGGAACATTTCCACCACCATGAGCCCCATGCGGCCAAGATGGGCCAGGGACTCCATTATGAACCGGCCGAGGAACCGCAACAGACGCGACAGAACACCCATGACTCTATCTTGGGGGCCCATGGGCGGGAAATCCAGTCAGGAGCGGGCCAGAGCCCGGGACTTTCGCGAGAAACTCTTCCGGCGTCGGCTCTTACGGTGGTTCCGCCGCCACGGCCGGGACCTGCCCTGGCGCCGGACCCGGGACCCGTACCAGGTCCTGGTGTCCGAGTTCATGCTCCAGCAGACCCAGGTCTCCCGCGTGAGGGAGTATTACCCTCGCTTCCTCGAGGTCTTTCCCTCGCTGCACGCACTCGCCGCCGCCCACCCGCGGCAGGTCAGGGAGCAGTGGGACGGGCTGGGTTACTACCGCCGGGCCGAAAACCTCCATCTGCTGGCCCGCCGGGTGGTGGACCATCACGAAGGATCAATCCCGAGTGATCTCGTCAGACTCAGGTCACTGCCCGGAATCGGGCCCTATACCGCTGGAGCCGTGCTCTCCTTCGCATTCGAGAAGCCGGTGGCTGCGGTGGACACCAACGTGGCCCGGGTGATCCGGCGAGCCTTCTGGCCCCGCTTGCCGCAGGGCAAGGCCTCGCGTCGCATCTGGGAGACCACCCAGCGGCTCGTCCCCCGCAACGGGAAACGAGCGTGGACCTTCAATCAGGCGGTGATGGAGCTGGGGGCGCTGATTTGTACGGCGAGAGCGGCGCGCTGTTCGCTCTGTCCGGTTCGGGAGGTGTGCTCAACGGGGGGACGGTCCGACGGTCGGAGGGACTGACGGTCGGTCCTTTCGTTCAAGACGCGTCGCTTATCGAAGGGACCCCGTTAGGTCGGATGGCCTCGGTGGACGGACCGTCCGACCGTCCGACCGTCAGCCCATCTGATAAAGCGCCGACGTGAGCAGTCCCAGCATCCCGATCATGCTCGAGATCATGCCGGAGATCTTGAGCCGCCGGTGGATCCCGTGGAAGGCGGCCGCGGTGGAGCCGGTGGGCTCGAGCCGCATCAGCTTGTTCGACGTGGGCACGGTGTGCACCAGGACCATGAGGCCCCCCAGGATCCCGAGTCCCTGCATGGCCATCAGCCAGTGATTGAGGCCCACGGCTGTCACCCGATTGTACATCTGGAGCGTAAGCAGGATCCCGGAGAGCACCACGATCAGTGCACCCGGACCGATCAGCTGGCGATAGATCGCTCCCTGCAAACGCACGGACGGACCGAGTACGTCGGAGGCTTCGCGGCGAACGGCCATGCCGATTACCATGGCCGCGAGGGCCCCGCCCAGCCAGGCGATCTGTCCGAACATGTGCAGGAAGTACCAGAGGGCTCTCACGGAACGACTCCCCGGGTGAGGTGTTCGTCCACCGGACGGCGGCCGGTGAACCCGGCATCCACTTCGTGCCAGTGGGTGATGTGCTCTTCGCCCAGCCGCCAGCAGAGGTACACCAGCCGGTCTTCCCGCAGGGCATAGAAGTCCACCAGGCCCTGCTCGAAGTCCTTGAGCTCCACGCCCAGCGCCTGCAACTCGTCCACCAGCCCGGCTACCCGCTCCGCCTGCACCCCCACCGATTCCCGCAGCGAACGCAGAACCTCGGTCTCGCCCGAATCGGCCGTCGCGCCGGCGGCTTCGAGCTCGTAGCGCGTCACCGCATCCTGCCAATCGCGATAAGCCGAGCGGATGTCGGCGGCGATGTGGCGGACGAGTGGCAGGGTTTGTTCCGCCTCGTCGAGGGTGAAGATCCGGAGATGAGACATGGGATACTACAGAGTAAGAAATGAAGGCGATGCTGCAAAGGGCCGAGTGGTCAGAGTACCCGCCTGGCCGCCTCGTAGCCGGCCCCTTCGTAACGGGCCAGCTCGGCCACGGCAAAGGTCTCGCCCCTCGCCGTCCCGGGCCTGACGTACAGCAGCCGGGGCCGGCCGGGCGTAGCCCGCCACAGCGCCACCTCCAGCTCGGTGTTGGCCGACATCAGACCGTGCACGGCCTCGCCGTAGATCTGGATCAGCGGGGGAGGGGCCAGTTTGCCGGATGCCGGGGCCGAATCGACGCCCGGTCCGGTATCAACCGCGACCACCAGGTCCGCGGGAAAGCGGGCAGCTACCTGCAGCGGCAGCACACTCCGGATGCCCCCGTCGGCCAGGCGGCGTCCATGGATCACTGCAGGAGGGTACCAGAGCGGCAGGGCGCAGGCCGCATAGAGCGCCAGGTGCAGCGAGGCGGACTCGCCTCCGGCACCGAAGCACACCAGCTCACTGGTATCGAGATCGGCCGCGGTGATCGTGAGCGGCAGTGCCAGGTCTTCGAAGCTGTCGGTGGGCACCAGCCGGGCGATGGTCTGCTGCAGCGGCTCGGCGTAGAACAACGCGGTGCTGAAGAAACCCTGGACCACCGATGCCGCCCGGGGCCGGGCCACATCGTGCCGCCGGAACTTGAGCATCCGCTGGAAGATCTCCTCCGGCTGGAGGCCCAGAGCCAGCATGGCAGCGATGACCGCCCCCATGGACGTGGCGACGTAGCGAGTGGGCACGATGCCGGCCTCGCGCAATGCCCGGGAAGCCCCCAGGTGCGCGGCTGCCTTCACCCCACCGCCGCTCAGGACCATGGTGACCGACGGGCTCACCGCTGGGAGTGCTCTTCGTGATACTTGCGGGCCCGCTCGAAACGCGCCTGTTCCTCCGGGGTTTCCGGCACCAGCCGGGGAACCCGTTTCGGCTTGCGGCTCTCGTCCACCGCCACGAACACCACGTGGGCGCTGTGGGTGTGTTCCCGGCGTCCGCTGCTGACGTGTTCGGAAAAGACTTCGACCGTGATGTCCATCGAGGAGTTACCCACGAAATCCACCGTGGCGACGCAGGTCACCAGCGCACCCACCGGAATGGATCGATGGAAATCGAGGCGGTGGATGCTGCGGGTAACCGCCGGTCCCCCGGCGTGCCGGATCGCCGCCACCGCCGCGGCCTGGTCCACCAGCGCCATGAGGTGTCCGCCGAAGAGATCGCCCAGCACGTTCTGCATGTGGGGCATGACAAAGGTGGTGATCTCTCCACGACTATACGACATGGGGCGCCGCTCCGGCACCAGACTCGAGTTGGTTTTGAGTCGTTGGTCTTGAGTCACTGGACGTTAGTCTCTGCTATTGGAGATCAGGGAACTCATCCAGCTTTGATCACTGGTATCAGGTCCGAACGTAAATAGCGGCTAGCGACCATCGACTGGCGACTAGCGACTCAGTAGTCAACGGGCCGCAGGTAATACTCCCCAATGGCCGTCTGACTGAGCATGGCCACCGTGGGAAGCCGCCGCTTCCAGTGGGTCGACTCCAGCCGGTTCCGCACCAGAGCAACCTCCTCTTCCGTAAAGCCCAGCTGCACGATCTCTTCGGGTCGCTGTCCCAGCAGCAGCCAGTGCAGGATCGGATCGGCCCGGCGATAGGAGATCCCGAAGTCCCGCTCATCGGTCTGTCCGCTGATCAGATCCGCCGTCGCCGGTTTCTGAACGATGACTTCCGGGACCCCCACGTGCGCGGCCAGGGCCCACACCTGGGTCTTGAAGAGGTCGCCCAGCGGGTTGACCGGCGGGGAATCGTCGGCGTGCCAGGTGAAGTAGCCGAACAGGCGCTCGGACTTGTTCCCGGTTCCCAGCGGCAGCGCCCTGAGCCCGGCAGAGCGGTCGAACAGGGTAATCATGCGCATCCGGGCGCAGATGTTCCCGATCCGCGGCGGATCGGGCCGTTCCGGCAAAGCGGCGGCCAGTCCATCCACTGCGGCCGAAATGTCCACGGTCTCGGCCTGACACCCGGCGGCATCGATCACCAGCTGGGCGTGCTCCAGACTTTCCCGACTGGAGGCGTGATACGGCATCCGGACGGCCCAGACGTTCTTCGGGCCCAGCGCCTCCACGGCAAGGAACGTGACCAGCGCGCTGTCCACGCCGCCGGAGAGGCCCACCACGGCGCGGTCGAACCCGCGGCGGCGCTGGACCTCGTCCCGGATGAACTCCACCAGCCATTTCCGGGTCAGTTCCGGATCGATGGCCAGCGGGTCTCCCGCTTCCTGGTCCCGCGCGCGTTGCGGAGCGCGCACCGGGCGAGGGCGCGCAGCCGGCGGCGGACGCGGGACGGTCGCGCCCGGAACGAACCCGCGCGAACGGCGGTGGGCCAGACTCTCGACCAGGTGCGGAAGCCGCATCTCCAGATCGGAGAGCAGCGGCGTTTCGGCCCGGGCCCGCACGATCTCCTCGAGGTCGATCTCGGTTTCGATCAGGGCTTCCTCGAACAGTGGACCGCGCACCAGCACCTCACCTCGCGGGCCGACGACGCAGGAGCCCCCGGAAAGCGCCTTGCCGCCTTCGAAGCCCGCCAGTTGCGCCAGCACCAGGTAGATCCCGTGCTCGGCGGCAATCGCCTGCACCGTCCGCTCCCACCGCCGCACGCTCCCGGGTCGACCATCGCCATCGGCCTCGGGCCCGATGCCCCGGGCGGGACTGGCGCTCGGAATGAACAGCACCTGGGCACCGTCGAGCGCGGCGATGGTGGGAATGAGCGAATGCCAGGCGTCCTCGCAGACCACGGCGGCCCCCCGGCCCCAGCGCATGTCGAAGGCCTCTACGCTGAGTCCCGGTTCGACAAACCGCTCCTCGTCGAAGACGCCGTAGGTGGGGAGAAAGACCTTACGATGGATATGACGGATACCCGGGTCGGGACCACCCAGTGCCGCCGCCAGCACCGAGTTATGGAGCCGGGTCCGCCAGACTTCGTAGAAGCCGACCACGACTTCGAGCGGCCCGCAGCCCGATTCGCCGTGCAGCCGGGCCAGGTCGTTGAAGAGATGTTCGGCCGTGAGGGCGACTTCCTGCACGCCGCCCTCCAGGAAATACCCGGTCAGGGCGGCCTCGGGAAACACCAGTACATCGGGAACCGCCGGACCGCGGGCCAGCCGGCCAAACAGGTCGGCGACCTGCGTCAGATTCCGTTCATACTCGGCCTTATGGGGTCGGAACTGCGCTATGGCAATCCGAAGCATGCGAGGAAGATATTAGAATTGTGCCCATGCCGACCCCTATTGAAGCCCTCCGGGGCGTTGCGAATGCCAATCAGGCCCTGCCCCATGTCATCACGGCGGGACAGCCCACCCCGGACCACTTCCGTGCCCTGCGTGATGCCGGCGTGAAAGTCGTACTGGATATCCGCGATCCGATGGAGCCCAGAGGGTTTGATGAGCCGGCCCTGCTGTCCGAGCTGGGCCTGGCGTACATCAACATCGTCGTCAGTGACGGTACCCTGACCGACGGCACCGCCGACCGCATTCTGAAAACCATGCGGGAGAACGGAGATGAACCAATCCTGGTCCACTGTGCCAGCGGTAACCGGGTTGGCGGGGCGCTGATCCCCTACCTCATGATCGATCACGGATTCAATGAGGACGAGGCCACGATGGCCGCCATGCGGATGGGGCTGCGAGGCGCTCATCTGCTGGAGTGGGGACTGGCCTACGCCCGGAGCAAATCACCGTCTTCCTGAGAAAACGAAGGGGGCTGGAGCCGACTACAACTCCATCCCCCTTCGCCCCCCCACACCAGACACGACCTGCTACTCAGGGCCTCCCGCCGCGGGACCGCGAACTCCCGCCACCCTGGCCGGAGCTCGGCTGGGAGCGACCGGAAGACCCGCCCGAGCTGCGCTGAACCGGAGCGCTCCGGGAAGGCGGCGGAGCCGATACCCGGCCGCCACCCTGCGAACCCGAGCTCCGGACGGCCGGGGCCGGGCGGTCACCACTGCGCGGCTGGGTGAAGCGGTTACCGGAACCACTTTCCCGCGGGCGGGCCGCGGCCCGGCTGTCGTTGCCCCGGTCTGCCGGGCGGGAGACGGGCTCACTCCGCCGCGCACCGGAGATCGCACCGCGAGGCGACTCTCTCACCGGACGGGCAACATCCATCCGCTCTACCCGTTCAACCCGGTCATTGGAGCCGCGGCTGCCGCGACTGCGCTCAACATAGACCGGCGCCGATTGCACCCGGCGCGCGCTGGACGACCTGGCTGCTTCGGGCGCGTCACCGGTGCGAACCCACTCATTGCCCCGGGCGCGAGCAGCCGGCCGGGCGCGCTCGACCTGCGGGCTTACGACTCGCGACTGGGAATTATCCCGGCTGCCGCGCGGGCGGCTGGGCTCGCTCCGGGGCCGCGAGGTTCCGCTGTTGGACGGCTTGGCCGCACCATCATTCCGGTCGTTGGTGGGGCGCGTGGCCTCGGGACGACGGCCGCGAGCCCGGCCGCTGCCCCGGTTTTCACCCGACACCTCACCCGGGCGGGAGGAAGGCTGGGTCACCGTACCCGAGCGAGTCCTGCCGCTGTACGGGACCCGGTTCTCGATGGTGTATCCCCGCGGCCGCCCGATCACCTTCTTGTAGGGATAGGTCCGGTACCGGTAGTAGGGGTAATACGGCCGATAGGGGTAGTACGGATAGTACGGGAAACCCCAGTAGCGATACCGGTACGAGTACCGGGAATACCACCACGGCCAGCCATAACCGTAGGGCCAGCCCAGGCCGATGTAGATGGCGCTGCGGCCCCAGCAGTCATAACAATCGTAGTAGTAATCGTCGGCGTAGACGTACGTCGTGCTGGCGTAGTGTGGCCGGCTTCCGCCGACGACGTAATAGTCGAGCGCGTCGTAGTCGTAGCCCCGTTCGGTAGCGAGCGGCTCCAGCAGCGCCGTGATGTCCGCTTCAGGGTTACGGGCGTCCTTCGAAATGCTCAGCTTGCCGTAGTCCCACCCGTTGGGAGTGCGGACGTCGTCCAGCCGCCAGGGATCTTCCGAGATAGCCGAGTACACAAAACCGGGTCCGGGACCGCCGGCGAAGAAACTGGCCTCGCCCCGGTCGTCCCGCATTTCATACCGGCGGCCGGCCTCGACGAAGGCGTCGTCCTGAGGATCGAGCGGAAACAGAACCGACAGCCGACCATCGGGGGCGTAGTGGAGAACCAGGAGATAACCGGCGCGGCCCGTTTCAACCTGGACTTTGACGGCTTCGCCGGGTTTGAACGAGCGGTTGCTGTTCATCCAGAGCCGGACGGGATCGTCGGACTCCGAGACAGAAGCGGCCGGCGCGGGTTCGAGCGCGGTCAGCGCCGCGAGAAAGAATCTGATCAACATGGGCCACCTCCGGACAACCACCTAATCACCAGAAACGTGCCACCCGGTGGTTGACCCGAAACATCGTGGAGACAAGAGGTTAGCCTACGGGCTCCCGGCGGGTGGGCGTCCGTTCCGAGTGACAGGCTGTCCTCCGATCGGACACCACGCGTTCAGACCTCCCGGCCTCCGCTCCACCGATGCCAGTACATTCGCATTTCGGTGATCTTTCCGCCAGCAGTTTCACAGAAAATCGCGCCCCGGGCTTCGACCCAGTCCCCGGTCCGACGGCGGCGGAATTTCAGCTTGAACTCGGTGGAGAACCACGGGCCGGCCACGTAGATCTCGCCGGTCGTGCAGGTGATATCCGACTGATTGTAGGGCACATCGGCCCACCAGCGCCGGATGGCCGGGAGGCCGACGGCCGGCTGGGAAAACGGGGTCTCTAGGAACACCGCGTCTTCGGCAAAGACCGAGCAGATCAGCTCCAGCTTGGCGCGCGCCCATCCCTGAGCGAAGGTATCAATAAGTTCCCGGCCCACGGTGCGAGTGTCGGCCGCTTCGGTCATCTCCGATTCAGCGTCCAACGGGCCTGACACACAGCAGCAGCCGGGCAAGCTCGTGCCCGATGATCTGGGAGTGTCCTTCGCGGTCGATGGTGAGCGGACCGTTGAAGGGCTGTCGGCCCATCACTTTGATGATCGTGCCCGGGGTCA
>DASTEX010000694.1:0-6125 GCA_035709185.1 Gemmatimonadales bacterium | reverse complement strand
CGGGGCGTTCGGTACACCGATGCCGCCGGGAAGGAGTTCTTCCAGCCCGCCACTACCGTGGTGTTGGCCTCCTACACGTTGAACAACGTGCGGTTGCTCTATCTCTCACGAATCGGGGAGCCCTACCATCCTGGCTCGCGGAAGGGAAGCCTGGGGAAGAACCTGACCCATCAGGTGTTCGGACTGACGCCAGTCTTCTTCGACCAGCCCCTCAATGCCTTCATGGGGAGTGGCGCCTTGATGCAACGGGTCTCGGATTTCGACGCTGATCCGGGGCTCAGCGGAACCAAAGGAATCCTGCGCCTCGGCGCCATCGAGATCGTGTCCAATGGGTCTCGTCCGATCGCGAGCTTCGGCGCTCTGCCGTCGGGGTCGGTCCAGCGCAACTGGGGATCGCAGTGGAAGGCCGCTGCCCTCAAATGGTATGACCACCATGCCGTCATCGTCTTGAACGGTGAGCACCTTGCCTGGCGCCAGAACTACCTGGATCTCGACCCCACGTATACCGACAAATTCGGCGACCCGCTACTGCGGTTCACGCTTGACTGGACCGAGCATGAGCACCGTCAGTTCGAGCTGGGGAACCGGATCGCGCGGACAATCGCCGCCGCCATGGGGGCCGTAACCGATGACGGAGACCCCCCTCGGACGCCTTATAACGTCGTCAACTATCAGAGCACGCATATCCAGGGCGGGGCCATCATGGGCCGGACCCCCGACTCGAGCGTGGTCAATCGATATCTCCAGCATTGGAAGCTGCCGGATCTTTGGGTGATGGGCGCTTCCGCCTATCCCCAGAATCCGTCTCACAACCCCACCCTTACGGCGATCGCCCTCACCACGTGGGCGGCGGACGCTCTCATCGAGCGCTATCTCAAGCATCCGGGGAAACTGGTCTCGGCCCTTTGAAGTAGCGGCGATGACGGAGCCCTGGCGGCTTCGCCCACAATCGACCGGCTTAATCTACGGCCTGGCCGCCAGGCTGAACCCGGGCGGCTGGGCCCGGCGGCGGGTCACGAAGTCGAGCAACTCGACCAGCTGCGCCGTCTGGTGCTTACGCGAGTGCCGCTCGGCCAGCGCCCGCCGCCGCGCGGGGTCCTGGTCGGCGTTGAGCTGACCGGTGCGGTGCAGCTCCAGCAGCCGCAGCAGCGCCCGGTAGAGCGCGTCGAAGTCCTCCACGTCCACCATGGTCCCGGTCCGCGGGTCGTCGATCAGGTCGCCGACCGTCGAGCCCCGGGGCAGAACCGCCAGCAGGTGCCGACCCAGCGCGATCGCCTCGTACACCTTTCCCGGAATCGTGCCGCGGTAGACCGGACTGGCCGCGTTGACCATCGCGAGCAGCACGTCGCACTGCGTACTGTAGTCCACGCTCGCCATCTGGCTCATGTGGCCCACGTCCTGGACATACTGCTGGTAGCCCCGCTGCTCGACCGCTTCCTTCACCCGGGGCGGCAGGCCGGTGAAGGTGAAGAGAGGACGCTGCTCCGACGGCAGCCGGTCCAGCAGGTCGAGGATCAGCAGGAACGGATGGGTGACTTGCGGCGTGCCGTTGAAGTGCACGTGCATCTGCGCATTGCGGGGCTGGAAGAGCGACCGCTCGATCACCGCATCGGGCAGGTCGTGCCCGTTGCGGATCAGGAAGAACCGGTCGCGTGGTTTCACGTTGGCGAACCTCTTGGCCACGATATCGAGATGGACCGGGGATACGCCGGTGACGGCCTCGCATCGCGCCACGGACGACCGCTCGATCCGGGCAATCCGGTCGCGATAACGGGTCGGTTTGACCTGGACGTCATCGTCGGTCCAGAGATCGCGGTAGTCCATCACCCAGGGGATGCCGGTAAGCCGGTTGATGAAGCGGCCCGCCGCGTGCGCCAGGTGCGGCGGGCCACTGGTGAAGAGACAGTCGGGCTTCTGGCGAAACGCCAGCCACGCTCCCACCCGGGCCGCCTTGAGGGTCCAGTTGAACAGGTAATCGGGCCAGTCGCGGCGAAACCGCCAGTGTACGCCAAGCATGAGTCGCGACAGCAGCTTGACGCTGGTCCGCTCGGCCACCCGCTCCATGGCGAGCAGGATGTCGTTCTCGAACCAGCTGTGGAGCCGGTGCACCTCGGTGTTGGCCGGGATCTGGGCCGCAAGCGATGGGTCGAACCGGTCGCGACTGGGCGAGCGATCGGAGCAGACGACGATGGTGCGCCAGTTGTGGTCCGGCAGGTATTTGATGAAGCCGAGCGCGCGCCAGATGCCCGGCCCGCTCATTGGAGGGAAGTCGAAATTGAGGTAGAGCAGGGTCCGCGGCGCCGGCATGATCCTCCGTTGATTCAGCTGAGTCCCGGTCCCATCAGTAGCGCACGACTTCCAGGCCCGGCACCCGCTCGAACTCCATCGCGTTCCGGGTAACGAGTGCCTTACCGAAGGCGAGCGCGGTCGCTGCGATCCACAGATCGTTGGCGCCGATCAGGAGTCCGTTGGCTCGAAGGTACCGGAAGGCCTTGCCGTATTCCCAGCAGACGTCGGCGGTCGCCGGCAGGACGGTGAAGGGCGAAACCATGCGTTCCCACCGATCCCGCTCCCGAGGGGCCAGGCCGGCCGCGAGCTCGCCGGCGATGGTGAAGGTGATAAACAGAGGGTCGGCCTGGTGAGACTCCAGCAGCGTCTGGGCCCGCCCGGTGGACCCACCAGCCAGCTCGCGTTCGAGATCGACCAGAAAGGTCGTCTCGAGAATCAGCCCGCCGGCCACTTGTCCACCGGCGGGCGATCGGCGGCGTTCACTTCCTCGACCCGATCCAGTTCCTCGGCAGTGTAGAGGGGCCCGCGCTCGCGCACCAGACGGAGGTACGCCTCGCCGGTCAGCTCGGCGTCCGGCCAGACCGCACGCATGACGACATCGCTGAAGGACTCGCCGGGAGTACGTCGGGCGCGCCGGAGCCGCTCGTAGGCCTCATCCCTGAGAGAAATGGTCTTGGTACCCATACACAGAACATACACAGACTGTGTATCGGCAGCAAGACCTTCGGACGATCCGATAAACCCGACGAATCAACGCATTACTGCAGAACTGACCAGACGGTCAGTTTCACCGGACTCGTAGTGAGCCAAGTCGGACGCAGACAGTCCGGTCTGGTTCAACAGCTGACCGACCAGTTTGTCGTATTCGTCCAAGCGGCGGCCGCTCAGGCCAGCATCGCGGAACGCCCCCAGCAGTTTGTGGTAGTACCAGACCGAGCCCGTCTGGCCACCGTTGAATCGGCGCCAGAGTGCGTCACCGAGTTCGCCATGGTCTCGTAAGATCGACCGGATGTTGTCTACCTTGTCGGCCAGGGCCACCCTGAGAAACCGCGCCGGCTCATGCCTTACCCGCTCGATGTAATCCCGCTTGCGCTTGAACCAGGGTGGTTTCTCCCCGCCTTTCCAGCCGGGCGGGACGTCGGTGCAGGCCACGACGATCTCGAGCACTTCTTCGTTGAACCGATCCTGGATCGCTTCGGGGGTGATGGCGTCGGGGCGGTCTTCCAGCGCGTCGTGCAGCAGGGCTGCGATCGCTTCGTTCTCCGAGCCGCCGTCGGCCAGAACCAGGGAACAGACCGAGAACAGGTGGGCGAGATAAGGGGTCTCGGTTCTTTTCTTGACCTGGGTACCGTGCAGTTTGACCGCGAGCTCGGCGGCCGCTCCCAACCTGGGACCGAGGGTCACGCGAGTTGTGTTCTCCATGGTGCTCCTTTCATCATGCGCGGGCGTGCTGCACTTTCTGCAGCAGCCGACACTGGACATTAGCACGATAGCGGCCTGAAGTGACAACAGGCAGGGCCTTTTGACCGAGGATGGGTGACATGCATCGCAGCCTCCTTCTGCTCGTCCCGCTCCTGCTGACTCAGAACGCGGGAGTCGAAAACCCGGCGCGGCTCCAGGATCAGGTCACGATCTACCGCGACCGTTTCGGCGTTCCCCACGTGTTCGGGGCCACCGATGCGAGCACCGCGTTCGGCTTCGGGTATGCCCAGGCCGAGGACAACTTCCCCCGGCTGGAAGACAACTTCATCCGGGCGGCAGGCCGGCGGGCCGAGGTGGACGGAGAGGCCGCAGTGCTGGAGGACCGCCTCAACCGCACCCTGGAGATTCCCCGCCTGGCCCGGGAGGAATACGCCCGGCTCGATCCGAAGATGCGCGCGCTGGTCGACGGCTTTGTCGCCGGGATCAACTACTGGATGGAGCGGCATCCTGAGGCGCCCCGTCGTTTGCTCCAGCGGATGGAGCCGTGGTATCCGCTGGCTTTCATCCGGTACAACTACTATCAGAACGGTTTTGTCTTCGCTTCGGGGTTGCGGAGGGGGGACATCACTGGGTCGGAAAGGTCGGAAGGGTCGGAAGGGTCGGAAACTCTTGCAAACGGATTTCCGACCATAACGACTTTTCCGACCCTTCCGACTGACCTTGAAGCCGAACTGCGGAAGGAGAATGGATCAAACGGCTGGGTCGTGAACCCATCGCGCAGCGCGTCGGGGCACGCCCTCCTCTTCATCAACCCTCACCTGCCCTTCTTCGGTCCGGGCCAGGTGTACGAGGGTCACGTTCACAGCGACGAAGGCTGGAACTTCACCGGCTACACCCGGTTCGGCTTTCCGCTCCCATACGTCGGACACAATGAAAGCGTCGGCTGGGTCAGCACCGACAACGCCGCCGACGTGAGCGATCTCTATTCCGAAACGTTTGACGACCCAGCCCGCCCGCTGGCCTATCGCTACGGCGACAGCTATCGGATGGCCACGCAGTGGACCGACTCGATCCGGGTTAAGACCGCATCCGGCACCGCGACCCGGGTGCTGACACTCCGCAAGACCCATCATGGACCGATCGTCGGCACCCGCGATGGCAAGGCCCTGGCGATCCGGATGGCGAAGCTGGATGGTGACGGCTGGCTCGCCGAATGGCATGCCATGACCCGGGCCCGCAACCTGGAGCAGTTCAAAGCGGCCATGCGCCCGATGAACATGCTGTTCGGCAACGCGATGTACGCCGACCAGGACGGCAATACGTACTACATCTACAACGGTGCGGTCCCCCGGCGAGACTCTTCCTTCGATTGGACCGAGCCGGTGGACGGCAGCGATCCCCGCACCGAGTGGCAGGGCTTCCACGGGTTCGAGGAGCTGCCCCAGCTCACCAATCCGCCCTCGGGCTGGATGCAGAACTGCAATGGTACCCCGTTCCTGCTCACGGACGTGGGCAACCCGTCGCCTCAGGGATATGCCAAGTACATGGTGCAGGAGCCCGATACCCGGCGGTCGATGATCTCGCGCCGGATCCTGAGCGCGAAGCAGAAGTGGACCTTCGAGGAGTGGGAGCGGGCCGCGTTCGACACCCATGTGATCTGGGCCGACAGCACCCTGCCCGCGCTCTTCAACGCCTGGGACCAACTCCCGGCTGCCGACGCGCGTCGGGTCCGGCTCGAAACCGCCGTGGCCGAGCTGCGGCGCTGGAACCGCCGGGCCGATACCGCCTCGATCGCGACCACACTCTTCATTGGCTTTCGCGACCGGCTCGAGCGGACCGGGCAGCCCGATCCCTTGACGGCGCTCGAGGCTGCCATCGCCGACTTGAACCAGCGGCTGGGCACGTGGAGAACGCCGTATGGTGAAACCGTTCGGCTGCAGCGCTGGGAGGATCTGGCCGGTCAGCCCTCCGATGCTCAGCCGAGTCTTGCCGTACCGGGCGTGGGCGGAATGGATGCCGCGGTGTTCACCTTCCATGCGGCCAACTTCCGGGACCAGAAGCGGCGCTACGGTGTCGCCGGCGGGAGCTACATCTCCGTGGTGGAGTTCGGGCCCACGGTCCGCGCGAAGACCGTCCACACGTTCGGAGCCAGCGGCGATCCCGGATCGCCCCACTACTTCGACCAGGCGCCGCTCTATGCCCGGGGGGAATTCAAGCCCGGGTGGTTCACGCTCGAGGAGATCCGCGCCAACCTCGAGCGCGCCTACCGGCCGGGGCGCTAGCTCGGCCGGGTGCCAAGTGCCGGGTGCCGAGTGCCGGGTGCCGTGCTGGGTGCCGAGTGCCGGGTGCCGTGCTGGGTGCCGAGTGCCGTGCCATGTGCCGCGTGCCGCGTGCCGGAGTCGTGTTTCGGGAGC
>DASTEX010000693.1:0-9425 GCA_035709185.1 Gemmatimonadales bacterium | reverse complement strand
CAGCCGGCGTGGGGTACGACCTGCGTAGCGCTGGTATTGCGCGTAACTGCTTGTTGTTCAGCCATTTACACTTGCCGGGCCCGGGCCAGCAGCCGGTTCCGTGCGGCCACGGGACCCACTATTGGCAAGGGCCGGACCCGGGGCGGTGGATCAGTCAGGACTGCGGCAGGGTGGGCGGGCGGTCCGCGGGGTCTCCTTCAGGAGTCGCGCGAAGAGGGGAGTAGCGCCTTGATATCGACGATGGGGGTGCCGTCGATCGCTTCCAGCGGCCCGACCAGAAGCCGACGATCGCGGATCTCCCGCACCGTTAGCCGGTGGAGACCCAGGGGGTTGGGCCCCGTCTGGGATCGGGTGAGGAACCCGCCCGTAAGCGGCCGGCGCTCGTCGTCTCGCGGATGCACTTGCAGAACATTGCGCGAAGCCCGGTGAAGCCACCGCCGTCATACCCCTGCATCGGGGCGTCTTCCGGCCGCGCAATCGGGGAGCGAACCACGCCGATCGGACGGAGAGTGTAGCTCTCGTCGGGTACCAGGGTCATCTCCAGGGAGGGTGCGTCAGCTGCTCCGCCGCCGCCCGCCTCCGGCAGGCGAGATGTCGATCAGCAGGGCGATGACGATGCCGACGATGGGCCACAGGGTCCAGCGTCCGTCGAACCAGTGCTGGACCGCGGAATACCAGAGCAGTGTCGTCGGCAGGAAGATGAAGCCCAGGATGGGCCAGAGGACGCTGGTGAACAGACCCTCGAACCAGCGGGTGAAGAACCACAGCAGGGCCACGACCAGTCGGGGCGTGACCAGGGCCAGGACGACAAGCAGGCAGGGCATGCTCAGGTCTCCACGGTCGGGGCCGTCATCCCGGTCCGGGCGGACAATTCCATCACGTCGCCCGCCAGCGACATCAAAGGCGCCAGGACTTCCCGCGGATTCAGGTTGAGCCGGTCGGGATCGGTCTCGACCGCTTCGAAGTAGAGTCGCAAGGTGGCCCCCACGGTGCCGGTCCCCGACTGCCGGGCGACGATGCGGGATCCGTCATGAAAAAGAACCCGGAGTCCCTGGCCTGAACTGAAGCTCTGGTCCACCGGATCCACATAGACGAACTCGTCGGCACCCTTCACCTCCCGCTCACCGGCGCGCCGGCCGGCCAGCGAAGTCAGTTGCCAGCGGAGGTGATCCATCACGCCCCGCGCCGCCTCGACCGGGATGCCTTCGTAGTCGTGCCGCGCGTAATAATTCCGACCGTATTCCTGCCAATGCTCCTGAACCAGTTGCGCGACGGAGATTCGACGGCGCGCCAGGATGTTGAGCCAGAACAGGACCGCCCAGAGCCCGTCCTTCTCCCGGATGTGGTTGGAGCCGGTGCCGAAACTCTCCTCCCCACAGAGCGTGACCCGGCCGGCGTCCATCAGGTTGCCGAAGAACTTCCAGCCGGTCGGCGTTTCATAACAAGTGATGCCCAGCCGCTCTGCTACCCGATCGGCCGCCGAGCTGGTCGGCATGGACCGCGCGATGCCCGCGAGTCCCCAGGAGTACCCCGGAGCCAGTCCGGCATTCGCCGCCAGGACCGCCAGGCTGTCCGACGGCGTCACGAAGGTTCCGCGACCCAGGATCATGTTCCGGTCCCCGTCTCCATCGCTGGCCGCGCCCAAGTCGGGCGCGTCCGGTCCGAACAGCTCGCGCACCAGCGACTCGGCGTGGGCCAGGTTGGGATCGGGATGCCCCCCCCCGAAATCGGGTGAGGGCTCGGCGTTCACCACCGAGCCGGGCGAAGCGCCCAGCCGCCGCTCGAAGACCTCGCGCGCATAGGGGCCGGTGACCGCATGCATGGCATCGAACCGCATCCGGAAGCCCTGGCGGAAGAGATCCCGCATGCCGTCGAAGTCGAAAAGGCTCTCCATCAGGCTGGCCCAGTCCGCTACCGGATCCACCACTTCGACGGTCAGTTCCCCCAGGCGGGTTTCTCCCAGACGGTCCAGCGGAACCGGTTCCAGTTCGGTCCGGCGGTACTGGGTGATCGCCGCCGCCCGGGCCGCGACGGCCGCAGTGAAGGCCTCCGGTGCAGGACCGCCGTTGCCGATGTTGTACTTGATGCCGAAGTCACCTTCCGGTCCCCCGGGATTGTGGCTGGCCGAGAGGATGATCCCGCCGCTCAGCTCCCGTTTCCGGATGAGATGTGATGCTGCTGGCGTGGACAGAATGCCGTCCCGCCCGACGACCACGCGGCGAACGCCGTTGGCCGCTGCCATCTGCAGCACCACCGCGATGGCTTCCCGATTGAGGTACCGGCCATCGCCGCCCAGTACCAGTGCGAGCGGTCCGCCCGACTGCTGCGCGGCGGTGTCCAGCAGGGCCTGCACGAAGTTTTCGATGTAATTGGGTTGGCGGAACGTGCCCACCCGCTTGCGCAGGCCCGAGGTCCCGGGAACCTGGTCGGTGTACGGCTGGGTCGGGACCGTGAGGATGGACATGGCTGTAAGCTATCAGCAATCAGCTGTCAGCTGGCAGCTGTCAGCGGCTCTCGCGGGGAGTTCGCGGTTCGGGCCCTCGATCATCTGAACCGAGCTAGTGCCACTGACCGCTAGCTAATAGCTGACTGCTGATAGCTGACAGCTGACAGCTGACTAATGCCACGCCTTCGGTTGCACCCCTACCTGAGACTCCCTTCGCGGTTTCCCGCCCGAAGGCTGGGAGATCTTCTCCACCGTTCGGGCCAGGTCCTGCGCCGACACATTGCTCCGGGCCAGATCGGCCTGGGCCACCATGCCGATGCAGCACCCAGCCTCGTCCACCACCGGAACCCGCCGGACCTGACGCTCGGCCATGATCCGCTCCACGTCCTTGGCGCTGTCCTCCGGACGACAGCAGCTGGGATCGGCCGACATGACTTCCCCGACCGCAGTCTCGTTGGTCCGGCCTTCTGCCACCGCACGGGTTGCGATGTCGCGATCGGTGACGACGCCGACGACCCGCCCGGTTCCCTCGGCATCCTGCACCGGAAGACAGCCACAATCGTGCTCCCGCATCAGTCGCGCAGCTTCCCGGATCGATGTTTCCGGAGTGCAGCACGTCGGATTCGGGCTCATGAGCTCCTTCGCCTGAATCATTCTTCCCTCCCACCTTTCGGGTTCTAAGAGGGTGGACGCAACCTGTGTCAGGGGTTGCACAGACAAGAATGGCACGGATTTGGGGCATGCTACCCGTTAGCCGTTAGCCGTTAGCCGTGACAATCCGGCTGATGGGCGAACGTACGAGGTCCGCTTTCGCTATCAGGGAAGGGGAGTGATTCTCGAACGGCTAACGGCTAACGGCTTTTCAGCCTGCTCTCCGGAGTTTGCGGCGGCTGGGCTCCCGGCTCTCCTGCCGCAGCACCGGAATGACCGGGTCGCCCGCCAGCAGCTGGCGGAACTCGGCGGCGGGCACCGGATATCCCCCCAGGTAACCCTGGACCGCATCGCACCCCTGCTGGCGCAGGAAGTCCACCTGCTCTTCGGTCTCCACTCCCTCGGCGACGACCTTGAGATCCAGGGCGCTGCCCATCGCGATGATGGCGGACGTGATGGCGGCGTCGTCGGCGTTGGTCGTCACTTCGTGGACGAAGGACTTGTCGATCTTGACCGTGTTGACCGGGAAATGCTTGAGATAGCTCAGCGAGGAGTACCCGGTCCCGAAGTCATCCACCGCGAGCCCGATGCCCAGCGCGGCCAGCGCCTGGAGAGCCGCGGAGGCTTCACCTTCCCCTTGCATCAGGATGCTCTCGGTCAGTTCCAGCATGAGAAAGCCGGGCGGCAGACCGGTCGTCTTGAGAACGCTGCGGACCAGCTCGACGGTGGCATCGCTCCGCAGCTGCTGGCCCGAGATGTTGATGGCGATCGGGATAGCGGTGAGTCCTTCCCGCTGCCAGGCGATGTTCTGGGCGCACACGGTCCGGAGAATCCATTCGCCCACCGGAACAATCAGGCCGCTCTCCTCGCAAACCGGGATGAACTCGGCCGGAGGGACCAGTCCCCATTCCGGATGATGCCACCGGATCAGGGCCTCGGCGCTCTCCAGCTTGCCGCTGGCGAGATCGGCCACCGGCTGATACCAGAGGTCGAACTGGCCCTGTTCCAGCGCCTTGCGCAGATGATTCTCGAGGGTCAGGCGGCGCGCCGCCTTGGCGCTCATGGCGTCGGCGTACAGCTCCACCCGGTTTCGGCCCTTCTGCTTGGCCTGATACATCGCCACATCGGCGTTCTTCAGCAGGCTCTCCAGGTCCTCGCCGTCGGTGGGATAGATCGCCACCCCGATGCTGGTGGAGACGAAGACCTCATGTCCATCGAGGGCGAACGGGGTTGCGAACGAGGCGAGGATGGCCCGGGCCAGCCGTTCGGCGGTGTCGGCCGATTCCAGCCCGGGTACGATGACGGTGAATTCGTCTCCGCCCAGGCGAGCCACCACGGCCCGCTCGGCTTCCAGCCGGCAGCAGCTGTTGACCCGCCGGCCGACCTCCTGGACCAGCCGGTCGCCGAACTTGTGCCCCAGCGTGTCGTTGATCCGGCTGAAATGATCCAGGTCCAGGAAGCAGACGGCCACCTGGTGCCCGTCTCGACGGCTGCGTTCCAGTTCCTCCGTCAGCCGCTGTTTGAAGGAGACCCGGTTAGGCAGGCCGGTGAGACTGTCGTGGAAGGCCAGCCGCCGGATCTGATCGACCATGCGGGCATTGGTGAGCGCCAGGGCCACCTGGCCCACCACCCGGTTGGCATGGACCAGGTCGTCGGGACTGGGCAGCGTGGATGCGCTGCCGAGCGTGATGGCTCCGATGAGATCGTTCTGGTATCGGAGCGGCAGGACCAGCAGCCGGCTCGCTCCGCGTTCCGCCAGCAGGCTGAGCCAGGCGGGAAGCTCGGCGGTCACCTCGAGCTGCCGGGTACCGCCGGTGAAGATCTCCCGTTCCCCCGAACCCAGCCATCCGCCCCAGGTCATGACCCCGGTGGTCGTCTCCGGGGTCCCCACGAAGGTCATGACATCTTCGGTCCCGTGCGGATCGAGCAGGGTCACGCCCACGACATCGCAGGGGCAGACGTCGCGCATGCGCTCCAGCACCGTTTGCACGATCCGGTGGGTATCCACCGAGGAAAGCACGGCGCGATCGATCTCGGCGCTGGTGGACAGGAGGGCGAACTGTCGCTGAATCTGGTCGGTCATGGCGTTGAAGGAGGCCGCCACCTCGGCGAACTCGTCCCGGCTGCTCACCGCCACCGGCTGGTCGAACTGGCGCGCCGCCAGCCGGCGGGTGCCTTCCTGGAGCGCTTCCAGCGGCGCCAGGCTGCGCCGCAGCTGGCTCAGGCTGAGAACCAGCGCGGCCAGCAGCGACAGCGCGATGACCACCGGGAAGGTGCGCTTGAAGTCGTTCATCGGCGCGACGACCGCGTCCCGGGCCTCGCTCACGATCAGGGTCCAGAGCGGCACCGCCAGCTCGGGCATGTCGGCCAGCGGCGCGTACGCTGCCAGATACTCGACGTCATCCACTGCCCAGTCGAAGGTGCCGGCGGTGTTCCCGTCGAACCGGGTCCGGACCCCGTCGGGTAATTGGGGCACCCACGGGCCCCGCGAAGAGATCACCCGGGCAGCCGCGTTGACCACATCGAATCGCATAGTCGACAGCAGCGGGCTCTGCTCCGGCGTCCCCCAGAGATACGCCGGATCCACCCGCCCGATGAACCAGCCCATGTCACCCGAGACGTGCACCACATAGACGGCCGGGCCCTTCGGTTCCATGCGATCGATGACGACGTCCTGGCCGGCCTCGATGTATTCCCGCTCGGCATCCACCAGGCCCGTGACGTTGCGGATGGTTCCGAAGAACGAGACCGCGTCTCCCTCCACCGGCTTGAACACCAGGGCGGACAACCCGTACTCCATTGAGCCGTCGCAGGCGGAATCGCCGTCTACCGACTCCACCGGGCAGGGCCGAGTCCGGGGGGTGAGCCGGGTCAGGTCCTGCTGAATGAACCGCAACCGCTCGGAGATGTCGTTGGCCAGGCGGCGGCCCGAATGCTCCAGTCGTTGCAGACTGGCCCGCCGCAGCTGGCGGGTGACGGTGCCGAATGACAAGAGGGCGAGAGTGATGGAGGGGACCAGCGAGCAGATCATGAACAGCACCAGCAGCCTCCGGCCGAACCGGCTCCGAACCACTGAAGGCGTGAGGCTCAACTGGGGCATCTCGGTCGCATCTCCGCGGGCCCGCGGGGGGCCGGGCTGTTACCCGACGCTGGTCGAAGGGGGACCCAGTTCCGGGGAGCAAGCGATATACCAGCCGGGGGCACGGCCCTATCTCTCTGGGGGGCAACATGTTACTGGCAGGGTGCCGGGAATCGTCCCGGCGGAACTAGTGCGTCATGCGAACCGGTCCGAGAGAGCCGAAGTGGGTCTGCAGGCCGTCCCTACAGGAATGCCGGCAACGCCGCACTGAGGGCGACCAGGAACAGGAAGGCCCCGATCAGCGCCACCCAGGTCCCCGTCAACGGCTCAGCCCCTGCGGTCATGGCGTTTCGGCTCCACAGCAGTCCGGGTTCTACGTCGGCTCGCGGTGATTGGCGCGAGAGCAGCCAGCCGATGCCGAAGGTCAGGCCGAAGCCGATCGGGTTCCACCACATCCACGACACGCCAGGCGCCAGACGCCAGACCGCAGTCACGGTGGCGAGCCCCGCGCCGAGGCCGATCAGTCCGGCCCGTTCGGTGGCGGAGCGGTTGAGCATGCCCAGGAGGAAGAGTCCCATGACCGGCCCGTAGAAGAGCGATCCGATCCGGTTGACCAGCTCGATGACGGTCTCGCCCGACCGGGCAAAGAAGAAGGCCGACCCGGTGCAGAACAGGCCCCATAACAGGCTGAGTCCTCGCGCCAGCCACAGACTGTGGCCCTCCCGGTCCCGCCGCATGACGTCCCGCAGGGTAACCGCGGACAGGGAATTGAAATTCGAGTCCAGGGTGGACATGGCGGCGGCGAACAGTCCGGCGATGAAGAGCCCGCGAATACCCGGAGGCGTGAAACTCATGAGAAAGCGCGGGACGATCTCGTCCGCCCGGTCGCCGGCGTGGGCCGCGGCAAATGCCGGATCGTACACCAGCCAGGCCGCGAGCAGGAGCCCGAGGAAGCAGTACAGGGCGGCCAGCGGGAAGCGCAGCAGGCCGTTGAGCAGCAGCGCCTGCTGACTGGAGCGCACATCCCGGGTCGACAACAGCCGCTGCGCCTGGCTCTGATCGAAACCGTAGTACGAGACGTAGAGAAAAAACCCGCCCGTCAGCATGGGAAGAAACGCGAACGTGGTTCCGTCGCCCAGGCCGTGGCGATTCAGCACCAGCACGGAGGTTCGCTCCGGTGGGACCAGGGCCAGCGCCGGTCCCAATCCGCCCATGGCGTCCGCCGCGGCCACCGCGCAGACCACCAGCGCTACCACCAGCACGCCGAGCTGGAGCACATCCGAGAACACGTCGGCCCGGATCCCGCCGATGGTGGTATAGAGCACGGAAAAGCCACCGATGCCTAACAGAGTCCAGCCGAGCGGCAGGTCGAACGCCAGGGACAGGGGCAGGGCCACGGCGTAGAGCACCACTCCCGAGGCCAGCGCCCGCGCGATCAGGAAGACCAGTGCCAGGGAGAGCCGAGCAGTGGGACCGAACCGACGGCCGGCGTATTCGTAGATCGTGGTGAAGCGGCCCCGGCGAAGCACCGGCACCACGACCGCGATCAGGATGATGGTCGCCAGGGGAATGGCGAGCTCGTACTGCAGCCAGACCAATCCGCCTCCCAGCGCCACGAACGCCGGCCCGCCGATCAGGCTGACGGCACTGACCTGGGTGGCCAGGATCGAGGCCGCGATGTAGCCCCCGCCCAGCTGCCGGCCTGCGACGTAGTAATCGTCGGTGGACTCCTGTCGGAGGGCCACGGCGATGCTCACGCCGGCTACCAGGAGCAGATAGCCCCCGATGATCCAGTAATCGAGTGGTGTCATGCAGCCCCGTTCTGCTCCGGGCGGACCGGGCGGCTCAGGCTGCCCTGATTTCCGCCCAGACCGCGCGGTGATCGCTGGCCTGCAAGGCGGCGCGCACGGAGCCTGCCCGCGCGGGCGCGCCGTCGAATCCCCGGACGAAGACGTGGTCGAACGACCAGAACAGATGGGTGCGGCCGACCTGACGGGTGATCCAGCGCCATCCGGCCTCCTCGATGATCCGCCCCACGCCCCGGCGGTTGAGGTCCCCGGCGATGATGGCCGGTCCCGGCCGCGTGGCGGCATCGGCCAGCACCCGGCGGGCCTGGTCATCCTGCTGCCGGGGGAAGATCTCCCTCATGGTACCGAAGTGGACCACGTACACCGACACCGGCTCGGGCTCCAGCTCGAGTACAGCCGCAACGGCGATGCGGGGCATGCCGTGGATCCCGGTATGCGGAAGATCCAGCCGGCAGTCGTGCATCACCGGCCAGCGGGTCAGCAGGGCGGGTCCGAAGTTGCGCCCGGTGCGGGGATGGAGGCAGGCGGGATAGTACACCAGGCCCAGCCCGAGCGCCTCGGCGATCCGGTGCGCCGCCGCCTCGTCGGTTTCCTGCAGCGCCAGGACATCGGCCTCCGCCAGGTCGGGTTCGGCCCGGATCACCGAGAGGGCCCGGTCCAGCCGCGCGGCCAAATGAAGATTGTAGGTGGCAATCCGGATCGCCGGCCGGCGGGCCCCCGGGCCGGCGGGGGGCCGGACAAAGCGAAGCGCGCCCGTCGGGCCTGAAACAGGATTCCAGGTCATTTCAGATGAAATTACCCCCTCGACGCGATGTTTTGTGTCATGGTGGGGCGGGCCCCCCGTCTCCCCAGAATCGGGAGCGAATGCACCACATCCGGAGGTTACTATGGCCAGACGGCCTGTGAAAATCACCAGTAGCCCCGCTGCAAAACGGGCGAAACGCAAAGCCTCGTCAACCCTGTCGCGGGTCCAGGATGCCCTGGTAAGTGCCGGGGACACTACCCGGGCTGCTGTCGGCAGTGCAACGGCGCAGGTAAAGGCGACGGCCCGCAAGGCCGCGCGGACCCTCAAGGGCAATAAGCAGGCACGCGTGGCCACCGCCGCCGTGGCCGGCCTCGCGGTCGCCACGGCGGCCGGGGTGCTGGCCCGCAAGAAGATGAAGCGGCGTTAGGCCAACCGATTGCAGGTTGCAGGTTGCAGGTTGCAGAGTGTAGAAGGGTCGAGATGCAGGCGCGACAGCTGGTCGCCGCCCTCGCTGCACTCTGCACTCTGCAATCTGTAATGACTTGCGGTTCCGCTCTGCCGGTTATCTTCAGCTCCAATGCTCACCCTGACCCTGGCCGACTTCCGGGAAGCCCGTGCCCGGATCGCGCCTCACATTCATCTGACCCCGCTGCTCAGCTCCCGGCAACTGTCCGAGACTACCGGCTACGACGTCTA
>DASTEX010000692.1:0-2324 GCA_035709185.1 Gemmatimonadales bacterium | reverse complement strand
GGTCGTGCTGCTGGCACTGCTGGTCGGCCCCGCCACCCTCAAGCGGGCCGGCCGCGCCTTCCTTCCCTGGCAGGATGCCGCCGCCGCCACTCCGTACGCGGTGTTCGTCGTCCCCGGCAACGTGACCGTTCCCAAGGGCGGTGACGTCGAGATCGCCGCGCGGCTGCGCGGGTTCCAGACCGAGCGGGTAGAGCTGCTGGTGCGCGAAGGCACCGCCCCCGAATGGACGCGGCTGCCGATGGTGGCGGGCGACTCGAGCGGCCTGTGGTCGTTCCGGATCTTCGACGTCACCGAGCGGATCGAATACGTGGTCGAAGCCAACGGGGTGCGTTCCGGCCGGTTCGTGGTCTCGGTGGCGGAACTGCCCGCGGTCAAGAGTCTGGCGTTGGAGCTGCGCTACCCGGCGTACACCGGGATGGCGCCCGAGCGGCACGATCCCGGTGGCGACATCGCGGTTCCCCGCGGGACCGGGGTGCATTTCATGGTGACGCCCACCATTGCCACTCCCGCCGGTCGGGTCATCACCGAAAGCGGTGATACCGTCGCGCTGGCGCCCGGCAGCGAGGGACTCCTGGCGGGCGACCTCAAGACCGCGAAGCAAGGCTGGTACCGGATCGAGCTGCAGGGGCCGGGGGGAAACTTCATCGAGGCCTCGCTGCGCTACCGGATCGACGTCCTCGACGACGTCGCACCCCGGGTGGTCATGACCAAGCCGGGTCGCGACGCACAGGCAACCGCCGTGGAGGAAGTCTTCGTCGAAGCCCGGGCCACCGACGATTACGGCATCCGCCGGCTCGACCTGGTCTACCGGGTAAACGGCGGCGAGGAAAAGACCATTCCGCTCTATCAGCCGTCGGGACGGCGGCTGGACGAGGTCCTCGCCGGTCACACCTTCTTCCTGGAAGAGCTCTCGCTGGTTCCGGGCGATGTCATCACGTATTTCGCGCGGGTAACGGACAACGGGCCGGGCGGCGGGCGGACCGCCGCCTCGGACATCTACTTCCTCCGGATTCGTCCGTTCAGCAAGGACTATCGCCAGGCGGAACAGGGCGGCATGCCGGGCCAGCAGGGCGACACCCCCGAAGGGCTCTCGGCGCGCCAGCGGGAAATCATCGCGGGAACCTTCAAGGTGCAGCGCGACCGGGCCGGCAGCTCGGAGCAGCAGCTCCGGGAGGACCTGGCCCTCCTGGCGGTCGCCCAGGGCCGGCTGCGCGAGCGGGTGGGCGGGCTGCTCGAGCAGATGCGCCAGCGGAATGCGGTCGGGGTCGATTCCACCTTCGCCATCATCCAGCGCGAGCTGGAAGCGTCGGTTCCCGAAATGCAGGCGGCCGAGAACCAGCTGGGTCAGCGCAAAGCCGATGAGGCGCTCCCGCCGGAAGAGCGGGCGCTGCAGCACCTCCAGCGAGCCGAGGAGGCCTTCCGCGAAGTGCAGGTCAGTTTCGGCAACCAGAACGGCGGGGGCGGCGATTCGAGCGCTGAAGCCGAGGATCTGGCCGATCTCTTCGAGCTCGAGACCGACAAGCTCCAGAACCAGTATGAAACCCTGGAGCGGGGCGAACAGCAGCAGCGCCAGCGGGAGCTGGATGAGACGCTGGAGCGGCTGAAGCAGCTGGCCGCCCGGCAGCAGCAGGAGCAGGAACGGCTCCAGCGGGCCGCGGGGCAGAGCGGCAGTTCCTCCGGCGGGGGCCAGTCGAGCGGACGCCAGCGGCAGCTCGCGGAAGAAGCCCAGGAGCTGGCTCGGCAGCTGGAACGACTCACCCGCGACCGGGAGAACCCGGAACTGGCGGAAGCGGCCCGCCGGCTGCAGGAAGCCGCCAATGCCATGCGCCGGTCCGCCACGGGACAGGGCAACAGCGAGGCGGAATCCCGGGCGGCAACCGACCGGCTGCGGGAAGCGGCCCGGACCCTGGAGCAGAGCCGCCGGGAAGGGATGGCGCGTTCCATCCGCGAGGCCGCGGAACGGGCCGAAGGGCTGGCCGACCGCGAGCGGGAGATCGCCCAGGACGTGGACCGGGCCCTTCGGGGCGGGCGTCCCGACCTGGAGACCCAGCAGCGACTGGCGGAACGGAAGGACAGCCTGGCTTCCGACGTCGGGCGCCTGGAGCAGGATCTCTCTTCGTTAGGCAGGGAAACCCGGGGCAGCCGCCCGGAAGCGGGCCGCCAGCTGGAGGAATCCGCCCGGGGGCTCAGGGAAGAACGGGTCCAGGACAAGATCCGCTATTCCAAGGGACTGCTCCGGGGCAATGCGCCGCCAGAGTACGCCCGCAACCTGGAAGACAACATCGCGGCCAACCTCGACAGCGCCGCTGCTAGAATCCGGCGAG
>DASTEX010000691.1:0-2723 GCA_035709185.1 Gemmatimonadales bacterium | reverse complement strand
TCACCTTGGCCGTGGGAACCTCATCTCGAACCGTCGCGGTCAGGCGCAGGCTATCGTGGTCCTCCAGCCCGAAATCCAGGAGGACGACGTCCGGCTTGGCTTCCCGCAGCTGCTGCACGGCCTCGGGGACATCCGCCGAGGCAGCCAGAACCTTGAACCCGGGCTGGGTCTGGATCATCGCGGCGAGCCCCTCTCGCAGCAGCCGGTTATCGTCGATGAGAACCAGCGCGATCGGAGGCTCCACCGGATTGGTTCCGGCGCTCCGAGGCTTGGCAGCGCTGCGACGCGGTTTCCGGGTCACGGCGTGTCCGCCCGTGGCAGCGGACCGCACTCCCGCGTGCCGGGTTGGTGGCTGAGTCGGAATGAGGGCAAGATACTTTGCGTCGTTGGTGTTTCGCGGTCGCTATTACCGCGCGCTAAGTATATACTACTGCATTACATACCGCCAGCGTGCTTGAAGCGGTCCACCCAGGGGTTCCCGATGGTACGACTCCGGATTCACCAGATCATGAAGACCCGGCGGATCTCCGCCTATGCCCTCAGCAAGGGGGCGAATTTGAGTTATCCCACTGCGTACCGGCTCTCGCGCTCCGCAGGCGGGTTTGGCCGGCTGCACGCCGAGACCCTCGACGCCCTCTGCCGCTTCTTTCAGCTGCAGCCCGGTGCACTCCTCCAGTGGGTGCCCTAGCAGGCGGCAAGCCTAGCATCTTCTCACCGGGCCAACCGGATCCGTCGGCCAGTAGCTGACCTCCACCTGCCGGCTGCCGCGTCGCTACTGCTCGGCACCTAACAACCCGACCGACGGGTGCGCCCGGCCTCTGCGAGATGGCGCCCCTGCTGGTCCACGGTACATTCCTGCTTACTCGGTGATCGATCCACGAGCCCATCCCTCCTACCGGATGGGCTGTTCCGGCCTTGAGGTAGCGTGTCCCGCGCATTCGTCCGCGAAGACGACAACGAGAACCGGCCCCGGCGGTCGTACCCGCTGCCGCCGCGGGATGATCCCGGCTATGAGCGCGCCGCCGCCCGGGCACTGCTGGAAGGCGCCCGGGTCGGCGACACCGCCAGCGCGGAGGAAGCGACCGGTTACGCCTGGGGCGCCCCGGAGCTGCGGTCCCACGTGGAACAGATCCTGGCCTGGGCCGAGGCCGAGGGAGACGAACGGCTGGCCCAGGTAGCGAAGCGGTTTCTGAGATGACCATCTCCGGGCCCCAACCCGCGACCGGCGGCGCCATCCTCACCCTCGACGACGGGCAGCTGGAATACTGGGAGAGCGGATCCGGCCCGTCCTTCGTCTTCATCCACGGTGTGGCCACCTCGGGCGATCTGTGGAACGCCGACCTCAAGGATCTTGCCGCTGACTGTCGTCTGATCGTCTATAACCGCCGGGGCTACGGCAGCTCGTCCGCGGCACCGGGAAGCTGGCCGGCGCATGCCCGGGATACGGCGGCACTGATCCAACGGCTCAACGCCGGCCCCACCATCATCGCGGGGTACAGCGGGGGAGCCAACGTCGCGCTTCACCTGGCACTGGAGCGGCCGGACCTGGTGACGCACCTGGTGTTGCTCGACCCCGCCTGGAATCTGGGGCGTTGCCTGACGCCGGGGTTGGTACGCACGCTGGCGACCATGAAGCTCCTCCGCTGGACCGGCGCCTATCATGAAGCGGCCGAGAAGTGGCTGCGCTATGTATCGAGTGATCCGGCCGGCGGTTCGGCGTTCGAGCGCATCCCGGAGGCCCGGCGGCAACGCCTCCTCGCCAACATCGCCGGGATCTTCGCCGATCTGGCCTCGGGGGGAGGCGACGTCGATGAACGACGATTGTTCGATATCGTCGTACCGGCAACGATCATTGACGCCGCGCTCAGCCCGTCTTTCCTCCGCCGCTCGAGTCACCGATTGAAGCAGCTCCTGCCCGCTGCCCGTCGGATCACCCTGCCGCAGTCGGGGCACTGGATGAGCGTCGATGCCCCGGCCGACCTGATCCAGGCACTCCGTAACGTCGTCCAGTGGACCGGGCAAACCGGGTCTGCCGGAAACCGGGATTGAGCCGGGGCATGGACCTGACCGCCTGGGGCTGGGATAACGGCTGGGAAAAGCGTCTCTCTCAGGTCAGCGGCACGGCCACCAGCGTGGCGCGGGTGGTGGCGCAGGAGCGCGACCGCTGGGCCATCCAGACTGCTTCCGGTCCGGGAACCGCCCGGATCCCGTCGTCCTCCCGGCTGGATCCCTGGCCAGTGGTGGGCGACTGGGTGGTGGTGGAGCCCGGACCGATGCCGTCCGACCCCTGGTCGATCCGGGTAGTGCTGCCGCGGGGGTCGTGCTTTTCGCGGGGTGCGCCCCTCACCGGCCTGACCGAACAGGCGCTCGCGGCCAACGTCGACCGGGTCTGGATCGTTCACGGGCTGGACCTTCCGCCTAACATCCGCCGGCTGGAACGGTATCTCGCCCTGGCCTGGGAGAGCGGTGCCCTGCCGGAGATCGTTCTGACCAAGTCGGACCTGGCCCAGCCGCTGGAGAGCGCGATCGCGGCGGTGCAGCAGGTGGCGATCGGGGTTCCGATCCGGGTGGTGAGCGCGCACGATCCGGAGAGCGTGGCGCGCCTGCGCGAGACGCTCTTGCCGGGGAAGACCGTCGCCCTGCTGGGCCCCTCGGGCGCGGGCAAGTCCACCCTGATCAACCTGCTGGCCGGGAGCGGGATCGCCCGCACCGGCGAGGTGCGC
>DASTEX010000690.1:0-2706 GCA_035709185.1 Gemmatimonadales bacterium | reverse complement strand
GGCTCCGCTCACGCCAATGGCGCCGACGATCTGTCCTCCGACGACGATCGGCACCCCGCCCAGGAGCGGCGTGAACCCGACGATCTCGCTGAGCGCGATCATGGGGGTGCGGCCGTTGCGGATGAGATCCTCGAACACTTTCGTCTCGCGCTGGAACCGCACCGCGGTCCGCGCCTTGCCCACCGAGATGTCGCTGCCCGCCGGGAAGGTGCCGTCGAGCCGTTCGAGCGCCAGCACGTATCCGCCGCGGTCGACCACCGCAATGGCGGCGCCGGGGGCCTGGTTCTCCCGGGCATACTGCACCGCGGCCGTGATGGCCTGCCGGGCGCCATCGAGGGTCAGTTCCCGCACCGTCGCCACCTGGGCCGCAACCGGTGAAGCACCGAGCACGAGCGCACCGATAATCCAGATTCTCTGCATCAGACTGGTCTCCTGAATGCACGACGCCGCGACCGGCGGGGAATGCCCACTCAGCCGCGGCGGCGTGACCATGGTTACTTGACGGCGGTCTCGAACTCGGCTTCGCCGAGATTGACTTCCACGAAGGCACACCACATACGGACCTTCGCCACATCCTGGATGTAGGCCGGCAGCGTGATGGACCGGTTCATCTTCCCGTCCTTGAGCGACAGCTTGTGGAGCAGGTAGACGTTGCCCTTCGAGTCGATCACCTGCCAATGCGGATCGGGCGCATCCGGGTTCTGGAAATCCGAGGTGAGCGTCAGCACGATCCGGCCGTTCACCTTCTCGGCCATCACCTTCCCGGTATTCGCCTTCACGCCCGCGAAGGGCTTGCTCACGATCGGGGCCTCGACCGGCGTCGAGGTGGCGCCCGCGGTGGTAACCAGACCGGCCAGCAACAGAGTCTTGAACAGCATGCAGTCTCCAGTTCAGTGGGTCTCTCCCGGCCGGCGCCCCAATGCGCCGGTCCGTGACGGGCAGCTAATGCCGGTACGGGTACCAGGGTTCCATCGCCTGGCGGAGGCCGGAACGGCGGCAGGCGGAAGGAATCGGCCGTATCTAATTTCCCCGGGAGTGTCTTAATCGAGTCGCACAGGAGGAACCTCGTGGTTGATGTCGTCATTGTAGGTGGTGGCGCGGCCGGACTCAGCGCGGCCCTGGTGCTGGGGCGCGCCCGACGCACCACTCTGGTGCTGGACACCGGGGGACCCCGCAACGGGTACTCCCGGATGGCCCACGGGGTATTCACCCGCGACGGCACCTCCCCCCAAGAGCTGTTGCGGATTGGCCGCGAGCAGCTTCGCCCTTACGAGACAGTTACCCTCCGGTCGGAGACAGCCGTACAGGCACGGCCGGTCGAAGACCGCTTCGAAATCACCCTGGCGAACGGTGAGACGGTCCGGTGCCGCCGGCTGTTGCTGGCCCACGGCCTGGTCGACGAGCTGCCGGATATCGAAGGGCTCTCCGACCTGTGGGGCAAGTCGATCTTCCACTGCCCGTACTGCGACGGATGGGAGGTCAGGGACGAACCGCTGGTGGCATGCGGATCGGGCGAAGCGGCACTGGAATACGTGCAGCTGCTTCTGGGCTGGAGCAAGCGGCTGACACTGTGCACCGAGGGGCCTTCGGAACTGACCGAGGCTCAGCTCGCGCAATTCGAGCGGCACGGCATCCCGATTCACGAAGCGCCGGTGAACCGGGTCGAAGGGACCAATGGAAGGCTCACAGGGGTCATCCTGAGCGATGGCACCGAGCTTCAGGCCACGGCAATGTTCATGCATCCGCCGTACCGGCTCAGCACCGACCTGGCGACGCAACTCGACTGCGAACTGACCGACAAGGGCCTGATCGTGACCGACGAGTGGGGTCGCACCTCGGTGACCGGGGTCTCCGCCGCCGGCGATATCATGACCCCGAATCACCAGGTGATCCGGGCAGCGGCCACGGGCTCGACGGCCGCGATCCGGATCAACTCCGAGCTGCTGGCGGAGGACTTCGTCTAAGGTCGACAATTCGTATATCTTGAGGGGTCCTCCCTGCCGGCGGGGTCTGTCCCATGCCCATCACACTCAAAGTCAACGGCCAATCACGCACGGTCGACGTGCCGCCCGACACGCCCCTGCTCTGGGTTCTGCGCGATGCGCTGGACCTTCCAGGGACGAAGTTCGGCTGCGGCATCGCCCAGTGCGGCGCCTGCACCGTGCACCTGCGCGGGACGCCGGTGCGCTCCTGCACCGTCCCGGTGTCCGCGGTGGGCGACGGCGAGGTCACCACCATCGAGGGCCTGAGCGCGGACGGGTCCCACCCGACCCAACGCGCCTGGGTGGAGCTCGACGTGCCCCAATGCGGCTACTGCCAGGCCGGACAGATCATGTCGGCCGCAGCGCTGCTGGCCCGGACGCCCCGGCCCACCGACGCAGACATCGATGCCGCCCTGGACGGCAATCTGTGCCGCTGCGGGACCTATCTCCGCATCAGGCAGGCGGTCCACCGCGCGGCCGAACTGGCCGCGGAGACCCGCGTCACATCGGCCCCATCACGGTCCGGGGCCGGGGAGTAAGGCGCCATGACTCCGATCCACCTCGATCGCCGCACGTTTCTGAAGGTGTCCGCCGTGGCGGGCGGAGGACTCCTCCTCGGCACCCTGGGGTACGTCACCTCCGAATCGTCTACCGCGCCCGTTGCCCTCGAGCCCGGCGCCTTCATCCGGATCTCGCCCGATGGCAGCATCGCCATCATCGCCAA
>DASTEX010000689.1:0-4484 GCA_035709185.1 Gemmatimonadales bacterium | reverse complement strand
TGACCGTCCGACCGTCTGACCGCCCACCCAGCACCCGACCGGCCAAAGCCGCCGTCGCACCGACTGCGACCTCCCAGGCGGCCGGTAGAGGCGTTCTCGTCAGCCCGGCGACCAGCACCGGCATAATCAGCATCAGGAGGGCTGGTGACACCGCCCAGCCGATGCCGCGCACCTGGCCGCCATAGAAGCCGATAGGAGCAAACAGGAGCAGCAGCCAGCCGACGGTCAGGACCAGGGCCGCTGGACCGCCTTGGGCGGCAGGGAGCAGCAGAGACCAGCCATCCAGGAGGCTCACCTCGCTCCGGTGTCCCTGGAGCTGAGCCCAGCCCCTCCAGTAGAGCCCTCGCACCACCACGGTGTCGCCCAGAGCGGCGGGGAGCCCATCCGGCACCCGGAACACCGGTGTCTGGAGGAACAGCTCGGCCGCGCGGGTCCGAACCCCGAAACTCAGGTCCCGCCCCCGCTGGGTCAGGGTGATCATCCTCCCGGCCGAATCGGCCAGGGCCACAATCCGCAACCGCTCTTCCGGCGGCGTTATGCTCACGATCCTGGCCGCCAGCCGCACCGTGTCCTCCATGAGCTCCGCGCGACGCTGTTCGCTGTCGCGCTGCCTGCCGTGGGGCAGCTGGCGGCGGCCGAGCTCTACCGCGAGGACTTCACCGTTGAACCATTCGGGCTCGGGTTCGCCCGGGGCCCACTGCCCGTACCACGTGGTGGCCCGGAGCGAGTGGGGCAGCGACCACCCCGTCAGGAGCGCGGAGGCGATTCCCACCCCGGCCCACGCTGCCGCGGCCGTCGCCGCCCGGGCCGGACCGGGGAACAGCAGCCTCGCGCGTACCCGGCCGACCCACCAGCCCACCGCGGCACCGGCGGTGTTCGCGACCAGATCTGCGGCGCTGGCGTCCCGGCCCGCTACCACCGTCAGCTGCAGCAGCTCTACCAGACCGGTCACAGCCGCCGCCAGGATCGTCGCCCGAAGGAGACCCATCCCCCCCAGCGCCAGGGCAAACCCCAGCGGTACGAACAGAATGAGATTCAGCAGCAGATCGGAGACGCCCTGATCGCCGCAGGGGAAGCAGAAGAACGGGGTGGCGGCGCTCAGGGGCGTCTGGGCCGGTATCGGCCAGAGGGTCAGCAGTCCGATCAGGAGCAGGCTCAGGCCGGTCCAGGCGCGGGCAGCAGGGCTGATGCGGGGCTCCTTGGTGGTATGCGGCTTGCCCGGCAGATTTGGGTCTTAACCGGGAGCAAGCATGGGCGGCTGGGCCTGTCTCGTCACGGGTGGAGCGGGGTTTATCGGGTCACACGTCGCCGACCGGCTGGTGCGGGAGGGCCACCGGGTCCGCGTGGTCGATAACCTCTCCACCGGGGATGAGAGAAATCTGGCCCACCTCCGCGGCCAAATCGAGTTTCTGCACCAGGACCTGACCGATCGGGAAACCTGCCGGAGAGCGGCGGAGGGCATCGACGTGGTGTTCCATCTGGCCGCCCTCCCCAGTGTTCCCCGGTCCATGGAGGATCCCTGGGGGAGCTTCCAGCACAATGTCACCGCCACCATGCAGCTCCTGCTGGCCGCCCGGGAGGCGAAGGTGCGCCGGATGGTCTACTCCAGCTCCTCCTCGGTCTACGGCGACACTCCGGTCCTGCCCAAGGCCGAACCGGCCGAACCGCTGCCGCGCTCGCCCTATGCGGCGGCCAAACTCTCCGGCGAGCAGTTCGTCCTGGCCTTTGCCCGGGCCGGTCTGATCGAGGGCGTGGCCCTTCGCTACTTCAACGTGTTCGGACCGCGGCAGTCACCCCGGTCGGCGTACGCCGCTGTCATTCCCGCCTTCATGGACGCCGCCCTCCACGGCCGTCCGGCCCGGATTCACGGCGACGGGCAGCAGACCCGCGACTTCACCTATGTCGACAACGTGGTGGATGCCAACCTCCTGGCGGCTACCCGTCCGGCAGCCGAAGTGAATGGCGTGGCCTGCAACGTGGGGGCCGGGCAGCGCACCTCGCTGCTGCAATTGCTCGAGGCGGTCCGCGAAATCACCGGCCGTCAGGTGGAGGTGGTGCACGGCAGCCCTCGCCCCGGCGACGTGCGCGATTCGCTCGCTTCGCTGGAGCGGGCTCAGGCGGCGCTCGGTTATCAGCCGGGTGTCTCACTGCGGGAAGGACTGACGCGAACCTGGCGCTGGTTCCAGTCTGCGGCTCCGGGAGCGGCTGCGTGACCGCAGTCACCCATTTCTTCTCGGTGGACGTGGAGGAGCATTTCCATGCCCACGTGTTCGAAGAGCTGGTGCCACCCCGCGCCTGGGATCAGCAGCCCAGCCGGGTCACCGCTGCCACCGAGCAGTTGCTGGAGCTGCTCGCGCGGCACAACACCCGGGGGACCTTCTTCGTGCTGGGTTGGGTGGCGCGCAAGCTGCCCGACCTGGTGCGGCGGATTGCCGCCGAGGGCCACGAAGTGGGTTCCCACACCTGGTCGCACCGGAAGGTCAGCCGGCTCACTCCGGCGCAGTTCCGGGAAGAATTGCGGTCCTCGAAGGCCATCCTCGAAGACGTGAGCGGCACTCCAGTCCGGGGCTTCCGGGCCCCCAGTTTTTCGATCCGGCCCGGGATGGAGTGGGCCTTCGACATCCTGCTGGAGCAGGGCTTTACCTACGACTCGAGCCTCTTCCCCATCCGGCGCCCGGACTACGGGTATCCCGGCGCGCCCTCTCAGCCCCACGAGATTACCCGGGGCGATACCACGCTGCGCGAATTCCCCCTGGCCACCACTTCATTTCTGGGGGCCCGGATTCCCGCGGCGGGCGGCGCCTACCTCCGGCACTTCCCGTTCTGGATCATTCGCCGTGCCTTCCTCGAGTCCGCGCTGCGGGGCGTGCCGGCCATGCTCTACGTGCACCCCTGGGAGGTGGATCTGGGGCAGCCCCGGCTGGCCGTTCCCCGTTTGACCCAGATCCGGCATTACGGGGGACTGGAGCGAACCCTTCCCCGGCTGGAGCAGCTGCTCACCCAGTTCCGGTTCGGCAGTGTCGCCGAATGGCTGAGGGACCGGCCCGCGTGAGCCTTACCGTCGGGGCCTTCGAGGGCAGTCCTACGGAATGGAATGGGTTCGTCGCCGGTCAGGCCGGAGCTACCCACTGTCACCGACACGAGTGGCTCGGCGTCATGGCGGCCGCCTTCGGCCACGAGACGATTGCCCTGGGGGCGAGAGCGGCGGACGGCAGGCTCGCCGGCGTATTGCCGCTGGTGCGAGTGCGATCCCTGCTCTTCGGGCATTACCTGGTGTCGATGCCCTTTCTGAACGACGGGGGACCGCTCGGATCGGATGGAGCCATCCAGGCCCTGACGGCGGAAGCGGTACGGCTGGCCGATCAGGGAAAGGTCAAGCTGCTGGAGCTCCGCTGCCGCACGGCCAAGCCGCTCCACCTCAGATTGTCGCAGCGCAAGATCACGGTGGTGCTCGACCTGGTCGCCGATCCTGATGCGGTCTTTCGAGGGCTCCCTTCCAAACTCCGGAGCCAGGTGCGGCGGCCGGAGAAGGAGGGCGTCACGGTCCGGTTCGGCTCCGATCAGATCGAGCCGTTCTACCATGTGTTCAGCCGGCACATGCGGGACCTGGGGACTCCGGTGTTGCCCCGGCGCTTCTTTCAGCAGATGGCGGCTCATCACGGCGAGGACGCCTGGTTCGCCGCGGCCTGGCTGGGGGGAAAGCCGGTTGCGGGAGGGGCGGGGCTCCGCTTCGGAGGCGAGGTCGAGATCACCTGGGCCTCGTCGCTCCGGGAATTCAACCCGTTCTCGCCCAACATGGCCCTTTACTGGGCGTTCATCCAGCGCGCCAGCCGGGAAGGCTGCGGCGTCTTCAACTTCGGCCGCTGTACCCCGGATTCGGGGACTCACCGCTTCAAGCGGCAATGGGGCGGACGCGATGTGCCGCTGTTCTGGTATCAGCATGGGCCCGCTTCGGTCACACCGTCGCCCGACCAGGGAGGACTGATCGGATGGGGCCCGAGACTCTGGCGCCACCTTCCGGTGCCGGTAGCCACGGCGCTCGGACCCGGGATCGTGCGCGGCATTCCGTGAGGCGTCGCTCCGCAAGTCGACCGTCCGACCGTCCCACCTTCCCACCGTCCGTCGTGCGATGAGCTGGCGGTACCTGCCGCCGGTTCACTCGCCGGTCACGAGGGCGTCCCTGGCGGCCGGCTTTCTGGCCGCGGTGCGGGGGGACCGGGGCGCCCGGGAGCGGGTCCAGCGGGCCCTGGGCACGTTCTACGGCGTCACCCGGGTCCTGCTGACCGACAGCGGCACCTCGGCGCTGACCCTCGCCATGGGCTCGGCCATGGCGACGACAGGCCGAAAGCTGATCGCGCTGCCCGGGTATTGCTGTTACGACCTGGTGACGGCCTTGAACGGGGCCGGAGCGGAGGTGGTGTTCTACGATATCGATCCGGCGACGCTGAACCCGGAGTGGAGCTCCTTCGAATCCGCCCTGGCCG
>DASTEX010000688.1:0-3223 GCA_035709185.1 Gemmatimonadales bacterium | reverse complement strand
CAGTCTCTACGCCGCGCCCAAGTTTCTCCAGCGCTCCGAACGGGGGACCTTCCGGGATTTCACCCGGTACCATGTCGGCGGCAGCATGCTGTACCGCTACCGCTCCGTCTTCGGCCAGAGCGTGGCCAGTGTGCTGAGTGTCGGGGTGGACGAAGCCTACCAGGACGGCGCGGTCCTGTTCTACCAGCTGGCGTCGGATGGCGAGCGGGGAGACTCGCTGGTCTCCGACAAGCGCGAGGGAGCGAACAACTTCGGCGTCTTCGTGCAGGAAGAGCTCAACTTCGGCTCGCAGTGGGGATTGAGCCTGGGCGCCCGCTTCGACGTGATCAAGTATTACGCGGCCGATCACCTCGACCCGGAGCTGACCGGCGATCGTTCCTTCTCGCGGGTGAGCCCCAAGGTGGGCCTCAATTTCCGCCGCTCGCCCACCCATTCGATCTATCTCAGCGTGGGCGGCGGGGTCGAAGCGCCGGCCGGTAACGAGACCGATCCGGCCAGCACGTTCGGACAGGATTCGGTGTTCGCCATCAACCCCCTGCTGGAGCCGATCACCTCCACCTCGTACGAGATCGGCATGAAGCAGGTGGCGGTGTTGGGCGACGGACCGGTGCTGTGGGAGCTGACCTACGACCTGGCGGCCTATTACACCGACGTGCGGAACGAGATCGTGCCGTACCGGGGAGGCCGGTTCTATTTCACGGCCGGCAGGGCGGGCCGGGGCGGGGTGGAGCTGGGTGGGCGGATCCGGCGGGGGCCGGTGGCGCTCCAGGGCGCGTTCAACCTGAGCCACCATCGGTATCGGGAGTACGTGGTGGACTCGGTGCACTACGGGGTCCCGGGCGCCACGGCCGATTTTTCCGACCACAAGGTTGTGGGTGTCCCCGACCTGACCTGGAGCACGGGACTGAGCGTGACCCCGGTAACCCCGCTCATCGCGTCGGTGACGGTGCAGGGGAACTCGAGCTATTTCGCGGACGACGCCAACACGGTGGACGTCGAAGGCTTCACCACCGTGGGCCTGACCCTGGGCCTGAGCCAGCCGGTGTCGCTGGGCCGGAGCGGCCTCGGCGTCCGCGGGTTCGTGTCGGTCAACAACCTCTTCAACACCCGCTACATCGCGTCGTCGTTCCTGAACCCCGACGTGGTCAACGGCCAGCCGGTGGCGTTCGAGCCGGGGCTGCCCCGGAACTTCGTCGTATCACTGAGCCTGGGATGGCTGCATTAAGCGTTAGCGGTTAGCAGTTAGCGGTCAGGATGTGACTGGTGGACTTCGATTGCAGGAGTCCGGCCAAGTTCTTGAAACCGCTAACTGCTAACCGCTAACCATGGTAGGTTAGAGTCCATGGCTACCCTTCCCGCCTCCGGCCACATCCGTCACGAGCTGACCACCACGGCGTTTACGCTCGATGGTTACCACGTCGTGCAGACCCTGGGCGTGGTCATGGGCATCACCGTCCGGTCCCGTTCGGTGTTCGGCACCATCGGCGCGGCGTTCCAGACGTTGCGCGGCGGGAACATCGGGCTCTTCACCGATCTCTGCAACAAGACCCGGGCCGAGGCCTTCGAGCTGATGCTGCAGCACGCGGAGCAGCACGGCGGCAACGCGGTGGTCGGGATCCGGTACGACGCCAACGAGATCATGCAGGGCGTCACCGAAGTCCTCTGCTACGGGACGGCCGTGGTGGTGGAGCCCATCTGAACCTGCTCGATCCGGTCGAGGCGATCGCCGTCCTCTTCGGGGTGGTCAGCGTCTTCCTCAGCGTTCGGCAGAACATCTGGAGCTGGCCCACCGCGATCATCAACGTCTCGCTCTATTTCGTCGTGTTCTATCGGGCCCGGCTCTATGCCGACATGGGCCTGCAGGTGTTCTACGCCGCCATCTCGATCTACGGCTGGTATCACTGGCTGTTCGGCGGAGCCAACCGGACCCGGCTGAAGGTGTCCCTCACACCGCGACCCTGGTGGCCTCTGTTGGCGCTGCTGTGGCTGGCTGGCTCGTACGCTCTGGGCACCATCCTTTCCCGCCACACCGATGCGGCGGTTCCCTACGTCGATTCGGCTCTCACGGTCGGCAGTCTGGTGGCCCAGTGGATGATGACCCGCAAATACGTCGAGAACTGGCTTATCTGGATTCTGCTGGATGTGGCGTACGTGATGGTCTTCATCGACCGAGGCCTGATTCTGACCGCCGTGCTCTATGCGATCTACCTCGTCCTGGCGAGCCTCGGGTTCATCGAGTGGCGCCGGACCTGGCGCGACGAGCAACTCGGGGGCGCCCCGACGGTCATCCGTCCCGCCTGACACCCGATTTACCCCCTCCATCGCCGCTTTCGGCCCTTGCGCAACGTTTCGGGGACTTCTCGCGTCGTACATAGATAGGGCAGGTGAGGGATGAGGTGTTCCCGGGTTGAAACATTCCACGTGCAAGTGAGGCGGCGTGATCCTGAGGCTCGACAGACCTCCTGAGACCAGCTTCGACCTGCATGGGCTGGTGCTGGAGGAGACGGTTTACGACGTATCCAGCGTGGCGGGGCCGGTGCTTCCTTCCCTCACGCTGGTGCTCGACGGGTTGCTGGTTGAGGATGCCCGGCCCGAGGTGACTCCGGTTCCCCCTCTATCCGTCGCGGTTCACGCCACCAACGGTCACAACGTGACCCGGCGGAGCGGCGTCCCGTACATCACCCGGTGCTTCGAGATCCGCTTTGGCGGCGCCTGGGAAGATCGGATCCGCGAATGCGGCATGGGCGTGCCGTCGCCTTCGATATATCTCAGCGCCGGCAGGATCAACGCCCTGGCGGCCCAGATTCACGTCGAGGCAGTCCGGCCCGGTGCCGCTTCGGCCATGGCCATTGGCGGGCTGACCCTGACACTGCTGGACGAGCTGCGGCGGACTATGGCCGGCTACCAGCCCGGCCGGGTGATGGCGGCCTGGCTTCGCAAGGCAGTGACCCTGCTGCACCAGCGCTATCGGGAACCGCTGCACATGGGCCGGCTGGCGCGCGAAGTGGGGGTACATCCGGTTCACCTGTCGCGCGCCTTCCGCCGCGCCTTCGGTGTGACCATGACGGAATACGTTCGCGATCTGCGGATCCACGTGGCCGCCGAAGCGCTGCTGGCCACGCCCGACCCGCTCCCCCGGATCGCCCGAAGCGTGGGATACCACAACCTGGGGCACTTCACCCGGTCCTTCAAACGAGCTACGGGGGTAACGCCAGGGGCGTAC
>DASTEX010000687.1:0-2124 GCA_035709185.1 Gemmatimonadales bacterium | reverse complement strand
AGGCCGCCGAGGGCGGCCTCGAGCTCTGCGGTGGTGATTCCAGTGGCTTCCACGTGCACCTCCTCACGGTGTCGAATGAACAAGCCGGCGCCGGCTCGGGGTACTGCGGGAGACCCTCCAGGCGGGTCTCCCGGCGCTGCTATGTGAAGGCCTTTTGTAGGTGCTTCCGGTAACCACCTTAGGTTCGACAGGTTTCGCCGCGGTAACCGTGAAGCTAACTGGCGGTAACCGGCGTGCTACGAGCCATTCCGCGGTTGACGAGCAGCCGGTACTGGTCATCGGAGAGAAGGACCGCCTGGTAGGCGATCATCGTGAGTCCGAAGAAGACCAGGCCCATGAAGACGATGGTCCCGCCGTGCAGCAGCAGGGCTCCGGCCAGTGCCGGCCAGCGTCCCCGCCGGCTCCAAACGAGGAATGGGTAGCTTGCCTCGACCGCCATCGTGAAGTAACCGATGGCCGCCGAAAGGAGGTGGCTGCCGGTAAGAAGCCCGGCCAGGATGGGCGGCCGGTACTCGACCAGGCTGAAGATCGTGCCGAGGGCCGACCCATCGCGCCACGAGGCGCCAACCGTCTTGGCTAAGAAGCTGGCCCCGTAGGCGATGCACAGCTGTACGAGCAGACACAGGAGCGAGGTGTTGTGCAGCCAGGCGCTCGCCGTTTCAAACCTTCCGGGCGGCCTTCGGCGCCGGGCATCCACGGACAGGTGCGCCGACGAATCGAGGAATACAACGTAGAGCAGGGTGACCGCCACGAACACGTTGGCGCCGTTCATCATCAGGGGGTTGCGGCTGAACAGGGACCAGGTGAACAGGACGAACGGAAAAACAACCAGGCGGGTCTTCCAGCCGACCAGGAATACGAGGCTGACCAGCAGACCGGTCAGGTACAGCGCGTCGAACAACGCCTCGGAGCGCACCGCGAATATCGATGGGCCCAGATGGGCATCGGTGGTTCCGAAGGTGTCGATAGGCATGGCCCCCGCCGGGCCCCAGAGGTAGTGACGGACCTGCCAGCTCGACAGAAAGATGTAGGAGACCGTTCCGCCCAGCCCAAGGCGCAACAGCGAACATCCGATCAGGCGTTGTTTGGTTCCGAACCTGGCCTCCAGGTTCCGGGCGCCGGCCCGGCCACGCTCCCGAAGCGTCATTCTCCGCCCAACGGCGGGACCGCCGGGTCGAACCTCGACTCGGGAAGAGTCAGGCGCAGCGGCACCCGGCGCTGCCCAGGCCGCCGCTCCCCCGGGATCAGGGTCAACACCAGGCGTGTTTGAACTGCCTCCAGCTCAAGGTCCGGAAAGCGTTCGGCCATCGCTGCCGAAGCCGTGCGGTCGAGTGAGGTCAGCTCGGCCGGCCTGGACTCCGGCTGCTGCCACCTCAAGAAGAGCTCCTGCCGTTCACCGAGTGTGTCGTTGTCGAAGAACATGACCTTGATCGGCGCGAGCGCGGATCTGAGCAGGTTCACCCGGACGAACGCCCGGGGGCTGAACGGCTTCGACCTCACCTCGTCACGAATCGGGCCGTAGATATCGGTCCACTCCGTCCAGGTTCCACTGCCTTCCGGTCTCGCCCGGACGAATATCTGGACGTCGCCGTCGATGGGATCGGGGGCGAACAGGCTCCACTCCTGCCGGAAGAGTGGGTCGGCGTAGTTGGAGGAAACCCTCTCCACCGGCCCGGGAACCGCCTGCTCCGGGATGACGGAAAGCGTGATCAGGCCGAAATGAACGGATAAGGCCAGAAGCACCAGGATGAGTCCCCTCGGAACCAGGTTCCGTCGGGTGCGGTCGCCTTGGTGTTGCGGGCGGCTCAGCTTGAGCTCAGGTCGGGCTAGATAGGCCGCTTGGGGCGCTTCAGCAGATTAGGAGCAGGATGCAGGGTCCGCCCCCGCCGTCGCCCTCTTCCACCGAGAGCTCTCCGGTGTCGCCGGTGTCTCCACTGTTGCCGCTGGCTCCACCGGTCCCGGCGTCGCCGCTGGGACCGCCGTCACCGCCGTCTCCGCCGTCGCCGGATGCTGCGTCGCCGCCGCTGCCGTCTCCCCCGGTTCCCCGGTGCCGCTGCCGCCGGCTGCGCCGTTGCAGGCGGCCGACTCGGAGCCGTTACCGTCGCAGGTGCCGTTCCCTCCGGC
>DASTEX010000686.1:0-3917 GCA_035709185.1 Gemmatimonadales bacterium | reverse complement strand
GCTGCCGTGTTCAGCCTCGGAGCCGCCTTCGCGGCCGCCTGCTCCTCAGGCCGCACCAGTCCCATCCCGGCGCCGGCGCCGGTTCCGGCGACCGGACACGCCAGCGCCAGCCACCCGGCAGCCCCCGCCATCCCCGCGGGGCTCCGGATCCAGCCAAGCCAGGCGTTCACCGCAGCCGTGGAACGGGGGACGCGCACCTCGAGCGGGGAGCCCGGACCGCGCTACTGGCAGCAGTACGCCCGGTACCGGCTCCAGGCCGAGCTGCAGCCGCTCACCAAGCGCCTCAACGGGCGGGGCAGCGTCACCTATCTCAACCGGTCGCCGGACACGCTACCCGAGATCTACGTCCACGTGTACAACAACCTCTTCGCGCCCGACGCCAGGCGGAACCAGCAGACGCCGAAGCTCGGCGGGGTGGAGTTCGACCGGGTAGCGGTGGCGGGCCGGGTCATGAGCGGCGTGGCGAAGGCCGGGGAGCCGGGATACACGGTGGACGGCACCATCATGCAGATCCGGCTGCCCACCCCGCTCAATCCGGGTGATTCGCTCTCCCTGGACTTCGCCTGGCAGTACCGGGTGCCGTCGGAGACGGCGCCGCGCGGCGGGCAGGACGGGGAGGTCTGGTATCTGTCGTACTGGTATCCCCAGGTGGCGGTGTACGACGACGTGAACGGATGGCAGACCGACCAGTACCTGGGTCAGGCCGAGTTCTACATGGGGTATGCCGATTACGACGTCACGCTCACGCTTCCGGCCGGGTGGCTGGTCGGCGCGACGGGCTCGCTGCAGAACCCGTCCGAGGTTCTCTCGCCGCGGGTCCTGGCGCGGCTCGACTCGGCGCGCGGGGCCGAGACGGTCGTCCGGGTGGTGACCGAGCAGGACAAGCTCGACAGCGCGGTCACCGGACGGGGGAACGGCGGCCGGCTCACCTGGCATTTCCGGGCCAGCAACGTCCGCGACTTCGCCTGGGGCACGTCGCCCCGGTACCTCTGGGACGCGGTGGGCGCGTCCACCGGCGCCGGCACCGCGACGATCCACGCGTTCTACCGTCCGGAGGGGCGCCGGTCCTACTGGGACGAGGCCGCCCGCTACGGCCGGCACTCGATCGAGTTCTACTCGAAGCTGCTGTGGCCCTACACCTACCCGCACATGACGGCGATGGACGGCCCGGTGGGCTGCGGCGGGATGGAGTACCCGATGATGACCTGCATCGGAGGGCAGTGGGACAGCCTCACCATGCAGGAGGTCGTCACCCACGAGATCGGGCACATGTGGTTCCCGATGATGGTCGGCTCTGACGAGAAGCGGTTTACCTGGATGGACGAAGGGCTGACGCAGTATCTCCAGTCCCAGTCGATTCCCGATTTCTATCCGGCGATCGATGACGAAGCCGTGAACCGCCGCTACTACTTCCAGGTCTCGCAGGCGGGGCTGGAGGAGCCGCTCATGAAGCACGGCGACCGCTACTACAACGAGGCCGCGTTCGGCATCGCCGGGTACCACAAGCCCGCCAGCGTGCTGGTGGCGCTCCGCGAGATCCTGGGCCGGGAGACGTTCGAGAAGGCGATGCGGGAATACGGCCGGCGCTGGATGAACAAGCATCCGACCCCGTTCGACTTCTGGAACACCGTCGAGGACGTGAGCGGGCGGGATCTGGACTGGTTCTGGAAGACCTGGTTCTTCGAGACGTGGCAGCTCGATCAGGCGATCGAGCGGGTGGTGACCGAGGGCGATTCGACCCGGATCACGATCGCGAACCGGGAGAAGGCGTTGATGCCCGTGATCCTGGCGGTCACCCGGGAGGGTGGGGCGGTGGACACCGTGACCGTTCCGGTCGAACGGTGGTTCGACGGCACGAAGGAACTCACCGTGCCGGTGCCCGCGTCCCCGAAGGTCGTGCGGGTCGAGCTGGATCCCGCGCAGGACCTTCCCGACGTAAACCGGGCCAACGGTCTGTGGCCTCGGGGTGCTGCGACGGCCGAGCGCCGGCGGCCCGGGCAGGGGCCCGGGCCGGGGGCCGGACCCGCTCCTACACCGTGACGCCGCCCATCTGCTTCCGGGCGATCGGGCCCGCGATCGGCAACTCCCACTCCTGGCCCTGGTAGGCCTTGTACATGAGGAGGAGCCAGAGGATCAGGCCGCCGAGTCCCGCGACGATCGAGATCAGGAAGCCGACGATCCAGCCGAGCACGGGGACCACACTGCTGATCACGGACAGCACGATCCAGAAGATGATCCAGATCACGCCGAACACGATCGATTGCAGTGCGTGGAAGCGCACGAACTGGTTGCTCTTCTCGAGTATGAGAAACAGCACGCCGGTGATCGGGCCGAGCAGGTAGGCGAGCGCGCCCGCGACGTTCGGGGCCAGGCCGGTGCCTGCGTTCGGGGTCTGGGCGGGGCCTGCCATGAAGCGCTCCGTCGTTGGAGAGTATGGAGGGAGGACGGCGCCAAGGTGACTTCCGGAAACGACGCTGTCAATACGGCCACCGCCTTCACAGAGCGACTCAGGTCGGCGCGGCGGGGCTACCGGCTCCGGCCGGGGTTCCGGAACGCGGTCGAGGAGGCGGGCCGGGCCGTGCTCGCGCACCTGTTCCCGCACTTTGCCCCGGGTCCCTCGCCGGCCGACGCGGCCGAAGCCGAGGAGCGGGATCTCGCCGCGCGGCTCGCCGGCGCGCTGGCGACCCCGGACCTTTCGCCGGAGGCCGCGTGGTCACTGGCGGACCGGTTTCTCCACCGGCTCCCCGCGATCTACGACGCGCTCCTGGAGGACGCCGATGCCATCTACCAGGGCGACCCCGCCGCGCGCAGCCGGGACGAGGTGATCCTGGCGTACCCCGGCTTCTACGCGATCGCCCTCTACCGGATCGGCCACGCGCTGCACCAGCTCGGCGCGCCGCTGGCGGCCCGGCTCCTCACCGAGCACGCACACCGCGAGACCGGGATCGACATCCACCCGGCCGCACGGATCGGGTCCCGGCTCTCGATCGATCACGGGACCGGCGTGGTCATCGGAGAGACGGCGGTGCTGGGGGACGGGGTGAAGCTCTACCAGGGGGTCACGCTGGGAGCGGCGGCGGTGCGGAAGGAGCTCTCCCGGACCAAACGCCACCCGACCATCGGCAACCGGGTCGTGATCTACTCGAACGCCACCATCCTGGGCGGCGACACGGTGGTGGGGGACGACAGCATCATCGGCGGCAACGTCTGGCTGACCTCCAGCGTGCCCCCGCGGTCCGTGGTGACCGGCGGGGAGCACCACCAGCGCCGGCGCAGCGCGGCGGAGGACATGCTTGAATTCCACCTCTGACGGACGGCCAGGCCTGAGTGATGGGCGGATGGGCAGAGGGGCGGAAGGGCGGAAGGGCAGAAGCCAAGAGCCGGTGGGCGGATGGGCAGTCCGCCCATCTGCCAGCTGCCCATCTTCCCTTGCCTTCTGCCGTTCCGCCCATCCGCCCACCTGCCCCCCCTTACTAGATGCCCAGCACTGACGGGTCCCGGAAAACCAGTATCGCAATGGAAACCACGAGGATCACCAGAATCCCGTAGGCCAGCCAGTACAGCAGCGCCCCGCGCCCCCCTGACGAGTCCCCGGCCACAAAGCCTCCCCGAAAGCGAAACCATATAATACTTTACAGGCGGGCGTTCCGCCCTTCCCCGCCCCGGAGGTAACCGCATGGCCCGGCCGGCGCAGCGCACATTCGTCGAGCGGCTCAGTGAGATGCCGCTGGCGAAGGTCGCGGCCTACTACGTAATCCTGGTCGCCGGGTCCGTCCTCACGGCCCGGCTCTTTCCCGGATTCGGGGCGTTCTTCTCGTCCGACCGGATGCACGATCTCGTGCGGGGCGGGGGCGACTTCAGCCGGTCACCGTTCACCATCCCCGAAGTGCCCGGACCGACCGGCACCCTCGAGATCG
>DASTEX010000685.1:0-3269 GCA_035709185.1 Gemmatimonadales bacterium | reverse complement strand
AGATCAGCAGCAACTGGAGCTGGAGCGCCGCGTGCAGCGCCGGCCGGTCCCAGTCTTCCGGCTGGTCCAGGCCTGCCAGCTGGGAGGACACCACGTGCTCCAGCGCGGACCCGATCATCCGCCGCGCCTCGGCCTTGATCTCCTCTCCCCGCTCCAGCGCAAAGAGCCGCAGCGAGTAGATCACTTCCCGCTGCTGGTTCATCACGTCGTCGTACTCCAGCAGCCGTTTGCGCTGCTGGAAGTTCTGGAGCTCCACCCGCTTCTGGGCGGTTTCGATGGCCGCGGTCACCAGCTTGCCGGTGATGACCTCGCCTTCTTCCGCCCCGCTCTTCTCCATGTAGCGCGCGATCCGGTCGGTGCCGAACAGGCGCATGAGATCGTCTTCCAGCGACAGGAAGAACAGGGATGAGCCCGGGTCGCCCTGGCGCCCCGAACGGCCCCGCAGCTGCCGGTCGATCCGCCGTGATTCGTGCCGCTCGGTGCCGATGATGTGAAGCCCGCCCACTTCCTCCTGCTCCACCTCCTTGCCGTTGGCCGGTTCCTTCCAGCGCCGGGCCTCGGTGACGCCCGCTCCGAGCTTGATGTCGGTGCCGCGGCCCGCCATGTTGGTCGCGATGGTGATCGCGCCGGCCTGGCCCGCGCCCGCCACGATCTCGGCTTCGCGCTGGTGGTACTTGGCGTTCAGCACCTCGTGCTTGAGACCCGCGCGCCGGAGCATCTTCGAGAGCGTCTCCGAAACGTCGACCGACGTGGTCCCGATCAGCACCGGCAGGCTCACCTGGTGGAGCCGCTCCACCTCGTCCACCACCGCGTTGTACTTCTCTCTCCGCGTCCGGTAGATCCGGTCGGGCCGGTCGGCCCGGCGCACCGGCTTGTTGGTCGGAATGACGTTCACTTCCAGGCCGTAGATCGAGTAGAACTCCTGCTCCTCGGTCTCGGCCGTGCCGGTCATGCCGGCCAGCTTGGCGTACATGCGGAAGAAGTTCTGCAGCGTGATCGTGGCCAGGGTCTGGGTCTCGCCCTTCACCGTCACGCCTTCCTTCGCCTCCACCGCCTGGTGCAGCCCGTCGGCCCAGCGCCGGCCCGGAAGGACCCGGCCGGTGTACTCGTCCACGATCAGGACCTGGCCGTCCTGCACCAGGTAGTCGACTTCCTTCTCGTAGAGGGAATGGGCCTGGAGCAGCTTGTGGATGATATGCAGCTTCTCGCTCTTGGCGGCGTATTCGCCCTCCACCTCCCGCCGGCGGGTCACCCGGTCCTGGGGAGAGAGGTCCGGGTCTTTCTCGATCCGGTGCACCGCTTCGGAGATGTCGGGCACCAGGAACAGCTCGGGATCGTCCGGTGACAGGGCGTGATGCCCCTTGTCGGTCAGATGGACCGAATGGCCCTTCTCGTCCAGGACGTAGTAGAGCGCCTCCTCCAGATCGCGGTGCTGCTGCTGCTTGGTCGGCAGCTTGCGGTCGCCGATGTAGGCCAGCTCCATCTTCTGGACCGCCACCTTGATCCCGGGCTCGTTCATCAGCTTGAGGAGCTTCTTGTTCTTGGGCATCCCCAGCTGGGCCTGGTAGAGCCGCACCGCCGCCTCCTCCGGCAGCTTCCCGTCCTGGTTCATCCGCTCGGCTTCGGCGATCAGCGTGTTCACCACCGCGGTCTGCCGCCGGACCAGCTCCGCCACCTGCCGGTTGTACTGGGCGTACTTGTCGTCCTCGGCATGCCCCACCGGGCCCGAGATGATCAACGGCGTCCGGGCCTCGTCCACCAGGATGGAGTCCACCTCGTCCACGATGGCATACCAGTGCTCCCGCTGCACCCGCTGCTCCAGCGTGAACACCATGTTGTCGCGCAGGTAGTCGAAGCCGAACTCGTTATTGGTGCCGTAGGTGATGTCGGCCCGGTAGGCGGCCCGCCGAGCGGGCGAGCTGGGCTCGGTGTCGTCGATGCAGCCCACCGTCAGGCCCAGCCAGCCGTACAGGTGGCCCATCCACTGCGAGTCGCGGCGGGCCAGGTAGTTGTTGACCGTCACCAGGTGGGAGCCGTGGCCGGCCAGCGCGTTGAGATACAACGGCAGGGTGGCCACCAGGGTCTTGCCCTCACCGGTGGCCATCTCGGCGATCCGCCCGCGGTGGAGCACGATGCCGCCCAGCAGCTGGACGTCGTAGGGCACCATGTCCCAGGTCATTTCGTGCCCGGTGACCATGAACTTGCTTCCCAGCAGGCGGCGGCATGCCTCCCGCACCGTGGCGAACGCCTCGGGGAGAATCTCGTCCGCCGCAGCCGCGACCGCCTTCTTGTATTCCCGTTCCAGCAGGTGGAAGCGTTCCTCCAGCTTCTCCCGCTCCACCGGATCGGCGCAGTCGTGCTTGGCTCCGCGGACCTGCTCCATTTCGGTCTTGACCGTTCCCGCGCGCTCCGCGATCCGCTCCCGCAGTCGCGCGGTCTGGCCCTGGATCTCCTCGTCGGAAAGATCTTTGAGTCGGGCCTCGTGGCGGTGGATCTCCTCCACGAGCGGGCGGAGCTTCTTCATCTCCCGTTCGTGCCGGTTTCCCATGACCGCGGACAAAAGCTGCTTCATCATTCCTTCGTGACTCCTATGAACCAGTCGCCAGTCACTAGTCATTAGTCGCTAGCGACTCTCACGGCCTTACGGCTAACGGCTAACGGTAAAGTCCGTGCGTCTCGATGTATCCCGCTACCGCGTCAGGAACGAAGTAGCGGATCGACTGTCCGGCCCGCACCCGGGTCCGGATCGTCGTCGCCGAAATGTCGATCCGCGGCACCTCGACCACCCGGTACTCTCCTCCGGGCGGGACCGGGCCGCGGGTAAAGATCACCACCTCCGCCATCTCCTGGATCCGGTCCGGCTGCCGCCACGACTCGAAATCCTTCGCCGCATCCGACCCCAGCAGCAGCACCAGGCTGGCGTCGGGCCAGCGGGCTCGGTAGGTACTGACCGTCTCCACCGTGTACGACGGTCCGGGCCGTTCGGCTTCCACCCGGTCCACCACCAGTCCGGACTCACCCTGCACGGCCAGCTCCACCATGGCCACGCGGTGCTCCGGCGAGGCGCCATGCCGGCCGGTCTTGAACGGCTGCTGCGCCGCCGGAATCAGCCGTACCTGATCGAGCTCCAGCGATTCCAGCAGGGTCCGGGCGGCCAGCAGATGCCCGTGGTGAATCGGATCGAAGGAGCCGCCGAACATCCCGATCCGCACGTCAGGGCGCCCCGGCGGTCGTCTCCGGACAGGTTTCGGCCACCCGCGGCGCTGTCG
>DASTEX010000684.1:0-7314 GCA_035709185.1 Gemmatimonadales bacterium | reverse complement strand
GATCGCGGTCGCCCCTGGCCTCGTAGAGCTGGCCCAGCCGCCGGAGCATGACCGGCTTCATGAACGGACCCGCCCCGAGGGCGCGAACCGCCAGCAGCCGTTCGAAGTGGGCGATGGCCGAATCGGGCCGGTTGCTCCGGTCGTACGCCTCGCCCATGTCGTACAGCTCGCATGGCCGGCAACTGGGCTGCCGGTCGCGCAGCCGGCGGTAGGTCCCGATCGCTTCATCGTACCGTCCTTCGGCCGTGGCGATGACCGCATCGACCCGGATCCGGTTGAGCGGCGGATCGCGGCGCACGCTGTCGGTTACGTCCCGTTCCCAGGCGCGGATCATTTCCCGGGCCCGGTCGACCAGGCCCGCCCGGGCGAAGAACATGGCCTCACCCAGCCAGTCGCGGTCGTTCACCGGGAACCGCTGCTGCGGCAGGAGCCGGACCGCCCGATCGTAGAGCTCGCGGGCGCGCTCCGTGTCTCCCGCGAAGGCCATGGCGTGCTCGGCTTCGGTACCCAGCCGGGCGGCTTCCATCAGATCCTGCCGGTCGACCCCGGCGGCGAACGACGGACTTCGCTGGAGGAAGAGCCGGAAGGACTCGGCGCTGAGCTTCGCCGCCTCCTGCAGCCGTCCCCGGGTCCGCTGCAGGTTCCCCAGGCTGTTGATGGCGGCCGGCTCCCATCGCACGTTGCCCCGGAGCCGCTCCCGCAGCTGCTCCAGAATGGCCTGGGCCGAGTCGTACTGTTCCAGCGCCGCCAGCAGATTGGCCCGCTGAATCCGGGGTTGGGGATGATCGGGAAAGGCGGTGGCAAATTTATCGATCAGGGCCAGGGCGGTATCGGGACTGCCCAACCGGTACTCCAGCGGGATCACGTTGCCGAACGTGGCGTACGGTGCGGCCCCGAGATTTATCGCCCGCTTGTAGATGGCCAGCGCCTCGGCTTCCCGGCCCTGGGCATTGAACCAGAGAGCCAGGTTGTTGAGCGCCGCGTAATCGTCGGGAAACTTCTCCAACACCGCCTGATAGGCGCCGATGGCGGCAGCGGTGTCGTGCCGCACCCAGGCGGTGTAAGTGGCCTCGGTGTGATAGCGCTCCCGCGGGGACAGCCGGTCGCGCAGCTCCCAGGCCCGGGTATAGGCCAGATTCCGGCGGGCCGTGTCCCGCCCCTGGTTGCCTAACGTCACGCCCAGCCGCCGCCAGGCCATCGCGAAGGTCGAATCCTCCGCAATGGCGCGTTCCAGCAGCGCGATCGCCGAGTTCTCGTCGCCCCGGTCGGTGGCCCGTTGGGCCTCGATGTACGAACGGAGCGCTTCGGTGGATCGAGTGGTCACCTGATCCAGCGGGGCACTGGCCCGGATGGAGCGGAGCGATTCCCCCACCCGCTCCCGGAGCGTGGCCGAGAGCTGCGCAATGCCGGCGGAGAGCCCGTCGGCGCTGGCCACGTCCTGCCGGCCGGCCCAGAGCACTTCCCCGCTGCCGGCGTTCACCAGCCGGGCCGAGAGCACGTACCCGCTTCCCAGCGGACGGATCTCCCCTGCCAGCACCGCCTTGAGCCCCTCCCGGGTGGCGATCTCCCGGGCCAGGTTGAAATCCACCCGCGTACTGGGGTCGAGCTGCATCCGCTGCAGCACCGCCGCCGTTTGCGACTGGTCGTAGACGCTCATGACCGGCGACTGGGCCAGGTCGATCCGAAGCAGCTGCGACACCGTGGACCCGAGCGTGGAATCGGGAGTGGCATTGTCGAATTCGGCCAGCACGACCCGCTCGCGCTCGGCCATCGTTCCCTTGGCCATCAGGGTGCCGACCGGGCCGATGCCGAAGGCCCGCATCCCCATGTAGCCCACGGCAGCCACGCCCAGCACGGCGAAGGCGCCGACGCCGCCTAACAGCGACCGGCGCCAGGTGAGATGCCGGGCGAGCCCGGTGGGCGTGACGGTCTGAAGCCCGGTGGCCCGGGTCAGGGCCCGCTGCCGCTCGTGCCGGCTGGTGACGTACATCACCGGAAGACCGGCGAGGACCAGCCCGATGGCGCCGAAGAACACCCAGTCCGGGAGGCCGATCGACTGCACCAGGACCCATACCAGCGCCAGCAGGCCTACGGAAGCGAGCCCGTACAGCACCACCACCCGTCCCGGATGGGAGCGGCGCAGCGCGGCTTCGGTACCGGAGGAGAGGGTCGGGACGACCGGGACCGGCTGGGTCCCGCCGGTGGGCGTGAGTACCGCCGAGAGGTGCGGCAGGATCTCCCGCGCGTTCTGCCACCGGTCCGCCGGGCGCTTCTCCAGGCAGCGCATCACCAGCCCCTCCAGCGCGGGCGGCACGGCGGGTCGAATGGCGCCGACTCGCTCCGGGGCCTTGGTCACATGAGCCGACAGCATCGCCTGGGGAGTGGGGGCGCTGAACGGCGGGGCGCCGGTCAGCATCTCGAACGCCATGGCGCCTAACGAGTAGAGATCGGCCCGGTGGTCCACGTGGGGATCGCCCGAAGCCTGTTCGGGCGACATGTAGGCCGGGGTTCCCAGCGCCATGCCCAGGCTGGTGAGCGAGGTACCACCGGTGGAATCGGTCACCGCCTTGGCCACGCCGAAGTCGGTCACCAGGGCGTGTTCGCCCGCGATCATCACGTTGTCGGGCTTGATGTCCCGGTGGACCACACCCTCGTCGTGGGCATAACTCAGGGCGTCGGTGACCTCGCGGAGGATTCGGGCGGCCTCCGCGACGGGGAGTTCCCCTTCCCGGGCCAGCTTGGCCCGGAGCGACTCGCCCTTGATGTAGGGCATGACGTAATAAAGGATGTCGCCGGCGGAGCCGGCCGTGAGCAGCGGCACGATGTGGGGGTGCTGGAGCCGCGCCGCCAGCTGGATCTCGCGACGGAACCGGTCCTGGTTGACCCCGGCCGCCATCTCGGGGGGCAGAACCTTCACCACCACCTGCCGCTGGAGACCTACCTCCTCTGCCAGGAACACCCGCGACATGCCGCCGCCGCCCAGTTCCCGGGCAATCCTGTACGTGGAACCAAGGGCCTTTTCCAGGTCCAGGGCAAGGTCGGTCAGATCGGTACTCCGCAGGGAGATTCCTTAATCTACTGTGTGGCGGGCAGGCGGGCAGGCGGTCGAACCCGGGCTTCTGCAGGCCCGCCCCTGCCGTAGCGGCCAAGTCTGGCGGGGGTAGCTTAAAGCCAGACTCACATGACCACCGAAGTCCAGATCCTGGGCGAAGTTCTGGCCGATCGCTACCTGATCGAGCGCGAGCTCGGCCGGGGCGGTACGGCTACTGTCTACCTCGCGCACGACCGCAAGCACAACCGCCGGGTCGCGATCAAGATCCTGAAACCCGAGCTGGCCGCGATCCTCGGCTCCGACCGGTTCCTCCGCGAAATCGAAATCGCCGCCCAGCTCAACCATCCCCATATCCTGCCGCTTCACGACTCGGGCCAGAGCCACGGCCTGCTCTACTACGTGATGCCCTACGTCGAAGGCGAGTCGCTGCGCGATCTCCTCAACCGGGGCCGGTTGCCGATCGCGGACGTCCTGCGTCTCACCCGTGAAATTGCCGATGGCCTGGGCTACGCCCACCGGCTCGGGATCGTTCACCGCGACGTCAAGCCCGAGAATATCCTGCTCTCGGAAGGGCACGCAGTCGTGGCGGACTTCGGCATCGCCCAGGCCCTGACCGTCGCGGGCGCGAATCGCCTGACCGAGTTCGGCCTCGCCGTTGGAACGCCGGTGTACATGAGTCCCGAGCAGGCGCGCGGCATGCCCGACCTCGACGCCCGGTCGGATATCTACAGCCTGGCCTGCGTGGTCTACGAGATGCTCACGGGAGAGCCACCCGTCACCGGACTCAATCTCGAGGCGGTGCTCGCCCGTAAAGCTTCGGGGCACATCCCCAGTCTCCACCTCATTCAGGGACGAGGCCGCCCGGCCATGGAGGCCGCGCTCACCCGGGCGCTGGCGCCGCAACCCGCCGATCGATTCGACACGGTCGGGGAATTCGCCGAGTCCTTTGCTCGCGGAGGGGAACCGGCGCGGAGGCTTTCGCGGCGCCAGATCGTGGTCATCGCCACTATGATCGCCGTTGGCGGCATTCTCATCCGCTTCCTGCCGAGCTGGATGGGCGACCGATCGGCAGTAACCCGTTTACCGGCGGCAGGGATCCGGATCGGGGTGCTGCCTCCGGAGTCCCTGAGCGACTCACAGCCGGGCCGGCAGGAATCCCGCCTCATCCAGTACCTGCTCTCGGCCGAGCTGACCCGCCACCGGGGACTGGCGGTGATCGACCCGATGTCGCTCAACAGCCGGCTGCTGCCGGCCGGCGAGCAACGGGTCACCGATCCCATTGGGCAATTGAAGGACTGGGGCGTCGAGTACGTCGTCCGGATCACGCTCAACTCGGTTGCCCGAGGCACGGAGGTGTCGTACGCGCTCACCAGCACGGACCAGGGTGCCGTGAAGGTGACCGGAGCGTTCACCAGCAACGGCGAGCCGGAGATCCCCGGCCAGCTGCGGCTGGTGGCTGATCGCGTGCGCGAAGCGCTCGATCTCGAGAGCGGCGGGATCACCAAGGGTCTCGATCTGGAGCCGTTTCTCGCCCGGGCGCCGGATGTCGGAGCGGTGAATGCCTTTCTCCAGGGCGCCGAGTACGCCTACCGCGGATTACCGGGCGGCCGGCCGCACTTCGAACGCGCCATCGAGCTGGACCCGGACTTCATTGCCCCGCGCGTCTGGCTCGTGTCGGGCCTGCTGACGGCCCGTGACACCGCGGCGGCGAGGAGTCAGATGAATCGGCTCCGCGCCCTGCAGGAGAAGGCCACCCCATTCGATCAGGCGCTGATCGGATGGGCCGACGCCAGGACCCGGGGGGATCCCGAAGCCGCGGTTCGTCACCTGCAGGTTGCGCTGGGGTTCTCGCCCCGGAACAACATTCTCCTCTGGAACCTGGGACTGAGCCTGCTGGAAATGGGCCGGCCGGAGGAGGCCGTGGTACCGGTACAGGAGGCGCTGGAGTCGGGCTGGAATTACCCGTCGCTGTATACCCTCTGGGGAATCCTGGCCATCCAGACCGGCCGGTTCGAGGGTCTGCACCAGTTGCTCGAGAAGGGCCGGGGCATCCCACCGTCGGATCCGTACCTGTCGGGGCTGCTCGAGGCGCTGGCGCTGTTCGACGGAGACACCGCCGCAACCCTGCGTTATGGGGCGGCCTTCAGGAAGGAAGCGGGCGCGGAGCTGCGGCGGGCGCTGGCTGAAATGACCAGCATCTACCTGGCGCTGGCCGGGCACGCCCGCGAGTCCAACCGGCCCGAGCGGGCAGCCGCCCTGCTGGAGCGCGCGGTGCAGGCTCAGCCCGATCGGCCCGAATTCCGGCTGGAGCTGGCCCGGGCCCTGATCGAGAGGGGCGACCCTCGGCTGGCCGAAACTCACTATGAGGCAGCGGCTCGCGCCGATACCAGTCGAACCAACAGGATGGCGGCCCTCCTCGGGGAAGTCGCCCTCCTGCTCGATCGCCAAGGCGAGGCCCGCGAGTGGTTCGAACGGTATCTGCGAACCTGGCCCGATGGACCGGAAGCGACTGCTGTGCGCGACCGGTTGCAGGCCCTGTCCCGTCCCGCAGGCACACCGTAGGCCCGACTTCAACCAGAAGGAGGTCTGCATGCCGTCCCTTGCTCCAGAACCCACCGGTGGATCCGGGGGACCGGGAGGCGATGGTCTCTCCGGCCCGATGGCGGTCGGGCTCTACGCGCTGCATAACAGGGAGTTCTTCCAGGCCCTGCTGACGGACCCGCGGGAGGCGCTGACGAGCGGTTCGCAGGCCGCCCGGTTCGGACTGACCGATCCGGAGCGGGAGGTCCTGATAACCATCATCCAGGAGCAGAGCAAAACCCTCTCGCCAACCGATTTCGTCCGGAAATGGGAGAAGTACCGGGAAACCGGGTTCTGGGGCGGAGGGTGGATGATGACCTGGCCCTGTCACTGATGAGCGCGACGCCGGTGAGCCCGGCTGCGTGGTCACCCGAACAGTGGCTGGAAGAAATGGATCGGCGGATTGCCGCGGTGCTCGGCCCGATCGCCCGGCACGCCGATACGTCGGAGTGGGTGATGCCGGCCCGTCTGGCGCGGGAGCAGCCAGTCCCCCACTGGCTGCTCCTCCCAATTTGGCTGGAACAGGAATGGGGCGGATCACGCCGGCCGGCACCGCCCGGCTGGCTCGCGCCCGTGCTCTGGGGTCAGTACGCCCTGTTCCTTACCATCCGGATCCAGGATGATCTGCTGGACCGCCAGCGGGAAGATCTGCGCACCGTGTTTCTGTCCGATCGATTCCTGCTGGCGTCGCTCGAGAGCTACCAGCGGCTGCCTGCTCTGGGTGATGGGTTCTGGGAGCTCTACCGAAACTGCCTGAACCAGACCACCGAAGGGATTCTGGAGGTCGGCCGGCTGGAGCGGCGGTTGGGCGGCTTCACCACCGACCAGCTTGCTCTGCACGCCAGGGTCTGCGCGCTCTTCAAGATCGGATCGGCCGCACTCTGTTATCTGTATGGCAGACCCGCCGAGCTGCGCTGGATCTCGAGCCTGTTGGACCAGCTGGCCATCTTCAGTCAGATCGGCGACGACCTGGAGGACCTGGATTCCGATGTGGCGGGCGGGCGTTACACCTGGGTCGCCAACACCATTCTGGGAGCGGGATCGGAAAGCTCGCCGATGGACGCGGAGGCTCACCGTCTGGGGGTGGGCCTGATGCGGTCCGAGCGGGGCGACGTCATCGTCCAGCAGTTGAGAGTCGTGGCCCGGGCAGCGGTGGAAGCAGTGCCGGACACCGCGCCGGCTCAGGTCCACCAACTGATCGGCTCGCTGCCGGCTCGATGCGATCAGCTGGAGCAGGCCCTGCACGAGGCGCGGGTCCGTCAGGTGTTCGGGCAATTCCTGCCGCCGGAGTCGATTGACGCCCCGAGTGATGGGACGGCTAGCGTCTCACGTCTGACGGCTAACGGCTGATCCATGTCACCGCTGGAGAACCTCGGCTTCATCCTGGGCACGTCCTTCGCCTCGGGGCTCAACCTCTACGCCACCATGGGCACAGCCGGGCTGCTCCAGCGTTTCGGCGTGGTGGAACTCCCGCCCGCGCTCGAGGTGCTGGCCCATCCCCTGGTTCTGGGACTGGCCCTCACCCTGTTCGTGGTCGAGTTCCTGGCCGACAAAATCCCGGTGATCGATTCGGTGTGGGACGCGGTGCACACCTTCATCCGTCCCCCCGCAGCCGCGGTGCTCGCGTTCGGCGCCATGGGAGGACTGGATGAGGGGTGGCGGGTAGCCGCCGCCCTGCTGGC
>DASTEX010000683.1:0-6239 GCA_035709185.1 Gemmatimonadales bacterium | reverse complement strand
TGGCGGCGATGTCGTCCATGTGGGCGTAGAAGAAGTCGCCCGAGATTCCGGCGAATCCGACCACGTCGGCCTCGGTGACCGTGCGGCGCGGGGTGATCCAGGTCTCGCCGATGCGGAGCTCGTCCCAGGTCTTGCGGAACGGGTGGATCCGGTCGCGCGGGGTGTCCGCGCCCTTCATCCACAGGTTCATGACCCGGGAGAGGGTGGTGGGATGGCCCTGGAGCGCCGTGCGCTGCATGAAGTGGAGCACGCCCCGGATTCCGCCCATCTCCTCCCCGCCGCCGGCGCGACCCGGCCCGCCGTGCACCAGGTGCGGCATCGGGGAGCCGTGCCCGGTGGACTCCTTCGCGCTCCGCCGGTTGATCAGCATGATGCGGCCGTGATACGCGGCCGTGCCCAGCACTACCGTGCGGGCCACGTCGTCGTCCGCCGTGAAGACCGATCCGCAGAGACTGCCCCGGCCCCGCTTCACCAGCTCGATCGCATCATCTATGGTCCGGTAGCCCATGACGGTGCTCACCGGGCCGAAGGCCTCGATGTCGTGCGGCTCCGACCGGGCGAAGGGATCGCGGCAGTAGAGCAGCGTCACGGGAAAGAACGCCCCTTTCTCCCGGTCGGCGCCGACCACGGTGAAGTTCTCCAGGTCGCCGTACACCAGCTCGGCGCCCTGGCAGAGCCGCTCCACGCTCTGGCGCACTTCGCGCACCTGGTCCCGGGTGGCGAGCGGACCCATGCGGACCCCGTCCGCCCCGGGGTTGCCTAACGTCGCGCCGGCCAGGCGCTTCGAGAGGGCCTCGATCACCGGCTGCACCAGCGGCTCGGGCACGATGGTGCGCCGGATGGCGGTGCAGCGCTGTCCCGCCTTCAGGGTGGTCTCGCGGGCCACTTCCTTGATGAAGAGGTCGAATTCCTCGGTGCCCGGGTCCGACTCCGGCCCCAGCAGGCAGAAGTTCAGCGAGTCGGCCTCCATGTTGAACCGGACCGATTCGGCGACGACCTGGGGATGGCATTTGAGCTTGCGACCGGTGGAAGCCGAGCCGGTGAAGGTCACCGCGTCCTGTCCAGTCAGGTGTTCGAAGAGGTCGCCCACGCCGCCGCAGAGAAGCTGCAGCGCGCCTTTCGGCAACAGCTCCGACTCGAGCATCATCCGCACCATGGCGTTGGTGAGGAACGAGGTGGCCGTAGCCGGCTTCACGATGGCCGGCATCCCGGCCAGAAAGGTGGGCGCGAGCTTCTCCAGCATGCCCCAGCAGGGGAAGTTGAAGGCGTTGATGTGCACCGCCACGCCCTCGAGCGGCACGCAGATGTGGCGGCCAACGAAGGTGCCGCCCTTCGACAGCGGCTCCAGCTCGCCGTCGATGTAGAAGGTCTCATCGGGCAGCTCCCGCCGCCCCTTGCTGGCGTAGGTGAAGAAGGTGCCGATCCCGCCTTCGATATCGACCCAGGAGTCGTTTTTGGTGGCGCCGGTGGCGCCGGAGATGGAGTAGAGCTCCTCCTTCCGGCCCATCAGGTACTGGGCCATGGCCTTGAGCATCCGGGCCCGCTCGTGGAAGGTCATCTTCCGGAGCGCCGGCCCGCCCACGCGCCGCCCATGTTCCAGCGTCGCCTTGAAGTCGATGCCCCCGGTGGTGGCCTCGGCTACCGGATCGCCGGTCACGGCGTGGTACAGCGTGGCGGCGGGACCGGTCCCCTCGACCCACTGGTCCTGGACGTAGTTCTTCAGTCGCATCACTGCTCCTTGACGGTCGGACGGTCGGACGGTCGGACGGTCTGTTCCCATACTGGACACGTAGGGCTGGCATGGCAGGGAGCAAACTGACCGTCAGACCGTCTGACCGTCTGACCGTCTGGTATGCCACGTTTGGTAGACGGCTGCCTGATCGCGGCGCTCGACCGGCACTTCCCGCAGCGGCTCCACCGGCCTGAGGCCGGCGTGCAGCTGGGCCGGCAGCGCTTGATACAGCCCGGTGCCTTCGGTCTTCCACGCCAGCATCTCGTCGCTCACGTCTTTCACGATCCGGGCGGGGTTGCCGACCACCACCTTCCGCTCGGGAATATCCATGCCTTCCGGCACGAAACTGAGTGCCCCCACGATGCTGCCGGCGCCCACCACCACCCGGTCCATCACGACGGCATTCATCCCGATCAGCACATTGCGTCCGATCCGGGCGCCGTGCACCACCGCGCCGTGCCCGATGTGGGCCCCGGCCTCGAGCACAACCGTGATGCCGGGGAACATGTGGATGGTGCAGTTCTCCTGCACGTTGCAGCCGTCCTCCAGCACGATCCCGCCCCAGTCGCCGCGCAGCGCGGCCCCGGGACCGATGTAGCAGTCCTGCCCGATGATCACGTTGCCGGTGACCGCCGCCTGGGGATGGACGAAGGCGGACTCGTGCACGACCGGGATGAATCCCTCGAATTGATAGATCATTTTCAGGTTCCGGGTGCCCCGTTCCGGCGTGCCCGGTACCGTTCTCGGTGCACAGTGCCGCGTGCCGTGATCAGCGCTCGCACCCTGAACACTGAGCCCAGCACGGAACCCGGCACCTGGCACGCGGAACCCGGCACGCCATAGCCGATCAGACCCGCTCCAGTACCACGGCCATCCCCTGCCCCACGCCCACGCACATGGTGCACAGCGCATAGCGGGCCTTCCGGTGGGCCAGCTCGTGCGCCGCGGTGAGCAGCAGCCGCGCGCCCGACATGCCTAACGGATGCCCCAGCGCAATGGCGCCGCCGTTGGGATTGACCCGGGGATCATCATCCGGGAGGCCCAGCTGGCGCAGGCAGCCCAGGCTCTGCGAGGCGAACGCCTCGTTGAGCTCGATGAGCTCGATCTGATCGAGAGTCAGCTGGGCCCGTTCCAGCACCATCCGCGTGGCCGGCACCGGCCCCAGTCCCATGAGCCGGGGTTCCACCCCGACCACCGCGCTCGCCGCCACCCGCGCCATCGGCTGCACTCCCAGCTCCATCAGTCCGGTGGACGACGCGATCAGCAGGGCGCAGGCGCCATCGTTCAGCCCGGAGGAGTTGCCGGCGGTCACCGAGCCCCGGCCGTCGGTGCGGAAGGCCGGCCGGAGCCGGGCCAGGCCCTCCATCGAGGTGTCGGGTTTGATGAACTCGTCCTCGCTCACACTGGCAGCCGGCTTTCCCTTCACCGGCGGCAGATTCACCGGCAGGATTTCCCGCTGGAAGCGGCCGGCGGAGCGCGCCGCAGCCGCTTTCCGCTGCGAGCGCAGCGCGAACGCGTCCTGGTCTTCCCGGCTGATGGTCAGCAGCTCGGCCACGTTTTCGGCCGTGTGGCCCATCGAATCGGTGCCGTAGCGTTCGTGCATCGCGGGGTTCACGAAACGCCAGCCCAGCGAGGTGTCGAACAGCTGGGCGTCGCGGCCGAACGGCTGAGCCGTTTTCGACAGCACATACGGGGCGCGGGTCATCTGTTCCACCCCGCCCGCGAGATAGAGATCACCCTGGCCGGTCGCCACCCCGCGGGCGGCAATCACCGCGGCGCTCATACCCGAGGCACAGAGCCGGTTGACCGTCTCGCCCGGCACCACGTGGGGAATCCCGGCCAGCAACAGGGCCATCCGGGCCACGTTGCGGTTGTCCTCCCCCGCCTGGTTGGCGCACCCCAGGACCACATCGGCAATCCGCGCCGGATCGAGGGTCGGCTGACGGGCCAGCAGGCCCTGAAGTACCTGGGCGGCAAGATCATCGGCGCGGACCGGGGCCAGGGCCCCGCCCAGGCTTCCGATCGGGGTTCTGAGCCCGTCCGCGATGAAGGCGTCACGCATGGGCGAAGCTTATATTCGGAGGCCATGTCGAACCAGTTCATCGTGGTCGAAACGGCCGGAAACGTACGAAGTATCACGCTCAACCGGCCCGAGGTTCTCAACAGCTGCCACAGTCCCATGGCAGCCGAGTTGCAGGCCGCGCTCGCCGAAGCGGGTGAGGACGGGAGCATCCGTGCGGTGCTGCTGACCGGGGCCGGACGCGCCTTCTGTGCCGGCCAGGACCTGGACGAAGCCCGGCCGGTGGCCGGTGAGCCGCCCAGGGACTTCGCCGCTCACGTGCGCCAGGTGTACAACCCGGTAGTGCGGGCCCTCCGCCAGCTGCCCAAGCCGGTCATTGCCGCGGTGAACGGAGTGGCCGCGGGCGCGGGAGCCAACCTGGCGCTCGCCTGCGATTTCGTGTTTGCCTCGTCCCAGGCATCATTCATCCAGGCCTTCTCCAGGATCGGCCTGGTGCCGGATACCGGGGGCACCTTCTTTCTCCCCCGCCTCGTGGGTCTCGCCCGCGCCACTGCGATGACGATGCTGGCGGAGAAAGTCACGGCCCGGCAGGCGTTCGAATACGGGATGATCTACCGCGTGGTCGAGCCCGACCGCCTGATCCCGGAGGCCCGGGACTTCGCCGCGTCACTCGCGTCGCAGGCCACCTTCGGCCTGGGACTCACCAAGCGCCTGCTCAACGCCTCCCTGGTCAACGACCTCGACGCCCAGCTGGAGCTGGAGGCCGATCTCCAGGGCGCCGCGGGCCGGAGCGAAGATTACAGCGAGGGCGTCACCGCCTTCCTCGAGAAACGCGCTCCGACGTTCCGGGGCAGCTGATGGCGCTCTCGCCGTCCATGCCCGTGGGCGTGTTAGGCTCCGGCGCCATGGGAAGCGGCATCGCCCAGGTGGCATCGGCGGCGGGCCACCCCGTCGTGCTGGGCGATGTGAGCGAGAGCGCGCTGGCCCGGGCCACCGCCGAAATCGGCCGGGCGCTGGACCGGGACGTTCAGAAGCAGCGCCGGACCGCGGCCGAGGCCAAAGCCGTGCTCAGCCGCATTCGCCCGGGGCCGGTCGACGACCGATTCTCGATCTTTGCGGGCTGCGGTCTGGTCATCGAGGCCATCGTCGAGGACCTCGACGCCAAGCGGAAGGCATTTACCGGGCTCGAAGCCGTTACCGGATCCGACGCCGTTCTCGCCAGCAATACTTCCTCGCTTTCCATTACCGCCATCGCCGCCTCCTGCCGCCGTCCGGAACGGGTGGCCGGGATCCACTTCTTCAATCCGGCGCCGGTGATGCCGCTGGTGGAGATCGTCGGAGGCCACGCCACCGATCCGGCGCTGCTCCAGGACGTGCGGCGGCTGATCGACGGGTGGGGCAAGACCACCGTGGTCGCGGCCGACACGCCCGGGTTCATCGTCAACCGGGTGGCGCGGCCCTTCTACGGTGAAGCGTTGCGGCTGTTCGAAGAGGGCGTGGCCGATCCGGCCACCATCGACTGGGCCATGCGGGAGCTGGGCGGGTTCCGGATGGGGCCGTTCGAGCTGATGGACCTGATCGGCAACGACGTCAACTATGCCGTCACCCGCTCGGTGTTCGAGGCGTTTGCCTGGGAGCCGCGCTATCGCCCGTCGCTGGCCCAGCGGCGCCTGGTCGATGCCAGGCTGTTCGGGAAGAAATCCGGCCGGGGCTGGTACGACTACCGCAACGGCACCCCCGCGCCGGAACCAGACCGCGATCCCGAGCTGGGCCGGCGCATCGTGGACCGGATCGTGGCCATGCTGATCAACGAAGCCGCCGACGCGGTCTTCCTCCGCGTCGCCACGCCGCAGGACATCGACCTGGCCATGACCAAAGGAGTGAATTACCCGCGCGGGCTGCTCCAGTGGGCCGACCAGATCGGAGTAACGACGGTCCACCAACGGCTGGCCGCGCTCCAGGAGGAGTACGGCGAGGACCGGTACCGGCCCAGTCCGCTGCTCCGCCGGATGGCCCGCGACGGCCGCAGGTTCTATCAGTGAGTCCGACCGACACCGACGGCCGCCGGATCGTCGACGGCATGCTCGCCCGTGACGCGTTCAGCCGCTGGCTCGGCCTGGAGCTGGTGGACCTGCAGCCGGGGACCTGCACCTGCCGCCTTACCGTCCGGGCCGACATGGTGAACGGGCTGGGGGTGACCCACGGTGGCGTGGTGTACAGCCTGGCCGACTCGGCGCTGGCGTTCGCCTGCAATGCCTATGGTCAGGTCACGGTGAGCATCGAGAATACGATTCGCTACCCCGCCCCGGTGAAGCCGGGCGACGTGCTCACCGCAGTCGTCGCAACGGCCGGCGGCAGCCGGCGGCTGGAGTACTACAACGGGCGAATCACCAATCAGGACGGAGCCGTGGTTGGCCTGTTTACCGGGACCGTGTATCGGACGGAACGGAAACACAATTGACGATTGACAGTTGACAATTGCTGATT
>DASTEX010000682.1:0-2002 GCA_035709185.1 Gemmatimonadales bacterium | reverse complement strand
CGGAGTGCGGTCTTCAGGCCGCAGCCGGGATGGCTCTGCTCCTCCTGGCAGCCCTCCTCCCGGCCGGTTGCCGCAGCCGGGACATAGCCTCCCCACCTGCTCCGGGAGAGTTCCCGCCCGGAAGTAGTGTCCGTTTCGTGGACGTCACCGAGCAGGCCGGCATCCGCTGGCGGCATGTCAGCGGCCAGTCCGGCCGCTTCTACTTTCCGGAGACCATGGGCTCGGGCTGCGCCTTCCTGGACTATGACGGCGATGGACAGCTCGACCTGTTCCTGGTCAACTCGACCCGCCTGCCAGGCTTCACCGGCCAGGGCCCCTTCTACTCCGCTCTCTACCGGAACAGCGGCGATGGCACCTTCAAGGATGTCACGAAGCGGGCGGGCCTGGCCGTGGACTGCTATGGCATGGGGGTGGCCGTCGGCGACTACGACAACGATGGCGATCCGGACCTCTACCTGACCGCGCTCGGGCCGAACCGCCTCTTCCGCAACGAGGGCGACGGCACCTTTACCGACGTCACGAAGCAGGCCGGTGTCGGCGACCCGCGCTTCTCCTCCTCCGCCGCCTGGTTCGATTACGACCGGGACGGCGATCTGGACCTGTTCGTCTGCAACTACTGCCGCTGGACGCCCGCCACCAACCGGGTCTGCCCCGATTCTGCCGGCCGCAAGCACATGTGCAACCCGTCCTTCTTCCCCGGCAGTCCGTCCGCGCTGTACCGGAACGACGGGGACGGCACCTTCACCGACGTGACGCAGCAGGCCGGCGTCTCCAATCCCACCGGCAAGGCGCTGGGGGTCGTCGTCTTCGACGTTGACCACGACGGTCTGCTCGATCTCCTCATCGCCAATGACCTGGAGCCAAACACCCTCTATCGCAACCAGGGAAACGGCACGTTCACCGAGATGGGGGTCGAAGCCGGCGTGGCGTATGGACCGCGCGGCCGGGCGCGGGCCGGCATGGGAATCGACACGGCGGATCTGGCGGGCGAAGGGCGCGAGGATGTGCTGATCGGGAACTTCTCCGGCGAGCGGGCCGCCCTGTTCCGGGACGGCGGCGGTGGGCAGTTCGTGGACGTGGCTCCCGAGGTGGGCCTGGGTGAGGCGAGCTTCCCCTACACCACCTTCGGGGCGATGTTCGTGGACTATGACCTGGATGGGCAGAAGGACATCTGCCTGATCAACGGTCATCCCGACCCGAACATCGGCCTGGCGGGCAGCGGTCCCACCTTCGCCCAGAACCTGGCGTTGTTCCGCAACGAAGGGGGACAGTTCGGGGATGTGACGGCTCAGTCGGGCCCCGGCTTTCGGGGACAGATCGTCGGCCGCGGGCTCTCGGTAGGCGATTTTGATGGGGACGGCGACCCCGACCTGCTGGTGACCGAGAACAACGGCCCGGCGCGGCTGCTCCGCAACGAAGGCGGTTCCGGAAACCACTGGCTGGCGATCCGCCTGCGGGGCACGAAGAGCAACCGGGAGGGCCTGGGCACCCGCATCGTGGTCCAGGCGGGCGGTCGGCGGCAGAGCGGCTGGGTGCGGAGCGGCTCCAGCTACTGCTCCGACAATGAGCACGTGGCCCGCTTCGGCCTGGGCCCGGCGACGCAGGTGGATCAGGTCGAGCTGCACTGGCCCAGTGGGATTGTGCAGACGCTGCGCGGTGTCAAGGCGGATCAGGTGCTGGCGCTGACCGAACCGTCTGACTGACAGGTCTGTCCGGTAGCTCCGTCGGGCACAGATGCCCGCGCGATTCATGCCGTGCAGGCATCCCCCTGTCCACAGTCGCTTACTCCAATCCCTTGCCTGCATTCCTGCCACGTAGGCCGCGTTGACCTCCTTCCTGGGTATTCGCTCCGCGTCCATGCTGACCCTCCATGCAAAAAACCGCCTGGAACGAGGAGGATGAAGGGGGACTCGCGATGAAGGGGACACCAGCGAGTAACATCACAAGTGGCGTCGAGTGGAGGAGGTGCAGGGGCCGCCGGGTCCTCGGCGGTCAATGTAGT
>DASTEX010000681.1:0-5019 GCA_035709185.1 Gemmatimonadales bacterium | reverse complement strand
CCTGGTGAAGGCCGACTCGGGATCGAGTCCCGACCTCCTGGTTGCCTATCACGCGAACTTCAGCAATGAGGTCGAGGTCACCGGGTATTCCTCCGGCTGGGGCGGGACCCGGTGGGGTCCGGGACAGTGGGGATCGGCCCGGGCCCAGCAGATCACGGTGGGCACCTTGATCGTCGACCTGGTCGACGGGAAGACCCGGTCGCTGGTCTGGCGCGGTACGGCGACCCGCGAGATCGATACCAGGGCCAGTCCCGAGAAGCGCGACAGGAGCATCAACCGCGCGGCGGAGAAGCTGTTCAAACACTACCCGCCGGGGAAGTGAGGAACCCCGTGCGAACTGCCGTACTGATGATGATGGCGCTGGCCGCGCCGGTGGTGGAGGCTGCTCCACCGCCCCGCGTGGCGGTGATCCTCGACCAGGGGACCCCACGCTCGCAACCGCTGCTCGAGGCGTTGCAGCGCGAGGTCCAGGGGTTCTTCCGGCCGGGAGAGATCACCCTGCTGCCTTCGCTGGAGGGAGATGGGACTCTCGCGGGAGTGAGACCGTTCTGGAGAGTGCTCTCGGGAATTCGGCGATCTCGGTGGTCATCACCCTGGGGCCGATCGGGTCCCACCTGCTCGCTCGGTCGGGCCGGCCCGCCAAGCCAGCCATTGCCGGCATGATCATCGATGCCGCCTGGCAGGACGTGCCGCGGCAGGGTGATGTGAGCGGGGTGCCTAACCTGACGTTCATCGACCAGTCGTATCCGGTCGAACGATCACTGGCGGACTTCCAGCGTCTGAGGCCCTTCCGGCGGCTGGCGGTGCTGCTCGACCGGGACCTGATGCAGGCGCTCCCCCGGCTCGGGCCCGGGACCGCCGCGCTGGCTCGGGCGGTCGGTGCCGACGCCGTCATCGTGCCGAGCGGCGGGGACGCGAGCGAAATTCTCGCCGCGCTGCCGGAAGGGATCGATGCAGTCTACCTCACGCCGCTGCCGGACTTGAGCGATGGCGAGCTCGCGGCTCTGCTGTCCGGGTTGAAGGCCCGGCGGTTGCCGACCCTGAGCTGGCGGGCCGTTCCTGAGGTGCCGGCCGGAGCGCTGGCGTCGTGGGAGCCGGCGGCGAACTGGCAACGGCATGCCCGCCGGATTGCCGTCGACCTGCAACGGATCGTATCGGGCGAGGATGCCGGCCGGCTGCCAGTTCGCCTGCTGAGTGCGCCGCGTCTGCTGCTCAACCTCTCGACCGCGCGGGCGATCGGGTTCTCACCCAGCCGCAGCGTGCTCACCGACGCCGAATTAACGGGGGTGGACTCCACCGGTGCGGCCGATACGCTCTCGCTGGCGCAGGCGATGCGCGTGGCCGCAGCGGTCAACCTGGACCTCGCCGCCGCCAACCTCACGGTGGCGTCGGGCAATCAGAACGTCCGCCTGGCCCGTTCGAACCTGCTGCCCCAGGCGGAGAGCTGGTTGACCCAGACCTTCACCCGCGAGCAGACCGCGTCCGCGAGCCTGGGCCAGCAATCCGAGCGACAGCTCGACGGCGGAGTCAGCTTCACCCTCCCGCTGTACGTCGAGCAGGCCCGCGCCGGATACGCGGTGGAGCGGCATCGGCAGCAGGGACGGGAAGCCGAGCGCGATGGTGTGCTGCTCGACGTGGTACTCGAAGCCGCCACCAACTACCTGAACGTTCTGCGGCTTCAGACCCTGGCGGAGGTGCGTCGCACCAACCTCTCGCGCACCCGATCCAACCTCGAGATCGCGCGGTTGCGGGAAGGCATCGGCAGCAGTGGCCGGGCTGATGTCTATCGCTGGCAGGGGGAGGTGGCCAACGCGCGGCAGGACCTGATCGAGGCCGAGGCCCAGGTCCGTACCGCCATGCTCGAGCTCAAGCGGATGCTCAACTGGTCATTCGACCGGCCGCTGGCGCAACTGGCGGCGCAACCTGGCGACGTGGCGTTACTGGCGCAGGACTCGACCCTGCTGGAGTGGCTGGACGATCCCGTGCGCTTCACGATGTTGTCGGGCTTCCTGGTTTCGGAGGCGCTGAAGGCATCGCCCGAGCTGATGGCCAACGACGCAGCCATTGCGGCGCAGCAGCGGCAGGAAACCGCGGCCGCGCGGGCGTTCTGGCTGCCCGACCTCGCGCTCCAGGGCGGCTTCGCCAACGTGTTCGACCGCGGTGGCGCCGGCTCGTCGGTTCCGTCATCACCCGGAAGCGGTCCCGACCTTACCTGGCAGTTCCGGTTTCAGCTCTCGATGCCGCTGTTCAACGGGCAGAAGCGCACCGCCGCCCGGGCCCAGGCCGCCATCGACCTGGAACGGCTCGAAGTCCGCCGCCAATCGCTCCGCCAGGCAGTGGATCAGCGGGTGCGCTCCGCCCTGGAGTCGGCGGCCGCTTCCTATGCCGCCCTCGCGCTCACCGGTGAAGCGGCCCAGGCCGCCGGGCAGAACTACGAACTGGTGAGTGACGCCTATGCCCGGGGCGCCGCCTCGATCACTGGGCTGATCGACGCCCAGACCAGCGCCCTCAATGCCGCCGAATCGGCTGCCAACGCCGTCCATGAGTTCCTGCTGGACCTGCTCCAGGTGGAGCGCGCGACGGGAGCGTTCGGCAGTCTCCAGCAGCCGCAACAGCGCCAGGCGTTCCTGGACCGGCTCAACACTCTGAAGGAGAAGCTGTGAGATACCCGGAATTGATGACTCTTGTGACGGTTGGCGGCGCCCTGGCTTGTGGGGCCGATGCGCCGCCCGCCGTGCCACCGCTGCCGGTGACCGTGGCCGAGGCCGCCCCTTCGCCCGGCCGGGACGAAATCCGGTATTCGGGCGCGATCGAGGCGGATGCCTCGGTGGACGTGGCCTTCCGGGTGAGCGGCGTGGTGGAGCAGGTAACGCTGGTGAAAGGCGCCGACGGAAGGACGCGGCCGCTCCAGGAGGGAGACCTGGTACGGCGGGGCCAGCCGCTGGCCCGGTTGCGCCAGATGGAGTTCTCGGACCAGGCGGCCGATGCTGAGGCGACGCTGCGTCAGGCCGAGGCGGATTACGAGCGGGCGGCGCAACTCTACGAGAACCGTTCGGTCGCGAAAGCGGATTATGACGCGGCGTATGCCCGCTACAGCGCCGCCCGGGCCCGGAAGAGCCAGGCCATGGTCTCACTGGGGGACGCGACGCTCCGGGCCCCGATCACAGGCGTGATCCTGCGCCGCAGTGTCGAGGCGGGTTCGCTCGCCGGCCCGTCAGCTCCGGCCTTCACCGTCGCGGACACCCGCATGGTAAAGGTGGTGTTCGGCGTGCCGGACGTCGTGGTGGCCGGCTTGCAGCAGGGCGGCGCGCTCGCGATTCAGGCGGAGGCCATGCCGGGCGAAGTCCTGGTGGCGCGGATTGCCAAGATCGCGCCCTCCGCCGATCCGGCCAGCCGGGTCTTCGAAGTCGAGGCCGCGCTGCCAAACCCCGACGGGCGGATGAAGGTGGGCATGCTGGCAGCCCTGCGTCTCGGTCCCGCCTCGGTCGACTCAGGGCTCTACGTGCCGTTGGCCGCGGTAGTCCGCCAGCTGCGCGACAGCTCCAGTTACGCGGTCTACGCGGTGGACGATTCCGCCGGCGCCCTCCGGGCGCGGCTCCGGGCGGTGCGGCTCGGCGAAGTGCGCGGCAACCTGATTGCCGTGTGCGACGGGCTGACCCCGGGTGAACGAGTCATTGTGCGAGGCGCCACCATCGTGACCGATGGCCAGCCCGTGCGCATCACGCAGTAGGAGACCTTTGTGGCCCATCTCGACGACGCAGCACTGATCAGCCGGACCCGTAACACCGCGCGGTATTTCACCGAGCAGCGGCAGATCGCCTGGGTGGCGCTGGTGGGGACCATTCTCTGGGGCATCATCGGCTTCCTCCGGATGCCCCAGCGCAAGGACCCCGACATTCCGGTAACCGTCGCCATGGTGGTCACGCCCTGGCCCGGCATGGACGCCGAACGGATCGAGGAACGGGTCACCCGCCGGATCGAGGAGGTCGCTGCCGAGAACGCGCAGGTGCAGACGATCTATTCCACCACCCGCACCGGCGTCTCGTATGTCTATGTCGAGCTCAAGGAAGGCATCACCGAGACCGGCCAGATCTTCGACGACATCGGCCTGCGGCTGGCGGCCATTGACGATCTGCCCGACGGCGCAGGGCCGGTGCAGTTCATCAAGGATTTCGGCAGCACGGCTGCGCTGATGCTGACGGTTGCCAGCCCGCGGATGGACGAAGTCCAGGTATCGCTGCGCGCCGACCAGGTCCGCTCCGCCATCGAACAGCTCCGGGCCGGAACGCAGGGGGACCGGGCTGCCCTGGTCTACACCTTCCCCGGTTCCGTCCCGGCGGCCTCGGTGGCGCGACCGGCACTGCTGTACCTGGCCCACGCGGTGGAGGAGGGCGTCTTCCGCGAAGCGCGCCTGCTGCAGGGACCACAGTTCATCGGCGTGGACGGCCTGACCGATCTGGCGGACAGCGCCATCATCCAGCACGCCCGGCGCTTCGTCGACGAGCGGCTTCGGGTGGCGGAGCTCCATCCCGATGCCTGGGCGCCGGCGGTGATCCGCGATCCGGCCGACACCCGGGAGAGGCTGCTCGCCGTGGCCGGGGACAAGTACAGCTACGCCGAACTGGAGCAGTTCACCGACCTGATGAAGCGGACGTTCCAGACGGTCAAGCCGGTGAGCAAGGTGGACCGGGCCGGGGTGCTGGACCAGCAGGTGACCTTGAGCTTCTCGCAGGAGCGGATCGCATCGTACGGCGTTCCCATGGGCCAGCTGCGCGACATCCTGCGGAGCCGCAACACCGCGCTCAGCGGGGGCGTGATGGATGTCGCCGGCCGCAGCGTGGCGCTGAATCCCACCGGCGAATTCCAGGACGAACGGGAGATCGGGGGCGTCATCATCGGGGCGTCGAACAGTGGCGCGCCGCTGTACCTGCGGGACCTGGTAGACATCGACCGGGGATATCAGAGCCCGGCGCGGTATCTCAACTTCTACGGTTGGGCCGACTCCGCCGGCCACTGGCA
>DASTEX010000680.1:0-3008 GCA_035709185.1 Gemmatimonadales bacterium | reverse complement strand
CCCGGATCCGCAACCGCGAAATCGGCTTCGTATTCCAGACCTTCAACCTGCTGCCCCCGATCGACAGCACCGGGCTCCGGGGTGAGGCCCTGGCCAATTCGCCCTCGGTCAAGGCGGCGGAGGCGTCCTCGGTGGCGGCCCGCTCGCAGGTGCAAATCTCCAAGGCAAGCTACTGGCCAACCCTGAGCCTCTCCGGGTCGGCCTCGATGAACGGCAGCTCCCGGAACGACTACACCTTTCTGAATTCCCGGCAGGTGAGCCTGGGGCTGAGCTGGCCGATCTTCAACCGGTTTCAGCGGGAGCAGGGCGTGGTCAACGCGCTGACCTCGCTGGACAATGCCGAAGCCCAGGCCGCCGATTCGCGCCGCGCCGTGCTGGCCAACCTCCGCGCCGCCATCGCGGCGCTGGAAGCGGCCCGGCTCACCATCAGCATCAGCCAGACCAGCGTGCTCGCGGCGGAAGAAGATCTCCGGGTGCAGCAGGAACGCTACCGGCTCGGCGCGGCGACCATCGTGGACGTGCTCACGTCGCAGGAAGCGCTCAATCAGGCCGAGGTGGACGCGGTGACCGCGCGGTTCGACTACGTGCGGGCGCGGGCGGAAATCTCGGCCCTCATCGGGAGGACCCTGTGACCGCTGTCTCCAGTACCGCCGAGCGGATGGCCATGCTGCCCGCGGACGTGCCGCGGGACGCCATCATCGTGGTCCGCAACATGAAGCGCGAGTACGTGATGGGCAGCGAAACCGTGCGCGCCCTCCGGGGGGTGGACTTCACCATCCGGCGCAACGAATTCGTGGCGATCATGGGCCCCTCCGGCTCGGGCAAGTCCACCCTGATGAATCTGATCGGCTGCCTCGACTCGCCCTCCGAGGGCGAATACTGGCTCAACGGACACCGGGTCTCCGAGCTGGGGGACGACGAGCTGGCCCGGATCCGCAACCGCGAAATCGGCTTCGTATTCCAGACCTTCAACCTGCTGCCCCGGGCGTCGGCGCTCCAGAACGTCGAGCTGCCGATGATCTACGCCGGCTTCTCGGCCAAGGAGCGCCGCAAGGCCGCCGAGGATGCGCTAGCCCGGGTCGGACTCCAGGAGCGAATGGCCCACCGGCCCAACGAGCTGTCCGGCGGCCAGCGTCAGCGGGTCGCCATCGCGCGGGCGCTGGTCAACAACCCGAGCATCATCCTGGCCGACGAGCCCACCGGCAACCTCGACTCGAAGACCAGCGAAGAGATCCTCCAGCTGTTCGAGCATCTGTACGCCGACGGCCAGACCATCATTCTCGTCACTCACGAACACGACATTGCCGCGCATGCCCGCCGCCAGGTGCATTTGAAGGACGGGATGATCGAGAGCGACGGCCCAACGCCGGGAAGGTCATGATGCGGATTCGTTCGTTCACTCCGTTCGCGCTGCTCCTGCTCGCCGCCGCCTGCGGCAAGAAAACCGAGGCGGTGGTGTTCCAGGCCGTGCCGGTGGAAAAGCGCTCGATCGTGGTCTCGGCCCGGGCCTCCGGCACGGTGCAGCCCGATACCGTGGTCGAGGTCAAGTCCAAGGCGTCGGGCGAAATCCTGGAGATGCGGGTGGAGACCGGTCAGACCGTGGAGCGGGGCACCCTGCTGGTCCAGGTGGATCAGCGCACCCCGCGGAACCGGCTCAATCAGGCCCAGGCCGATCTCGACGTGGCCAAGGCGCGGTTCGAGAACGCCGAAGCCCAGCGGAAGCGGTCCGACGAGCTCTTCAAGACCCAGTCCATCTCCACCGAGGAGCACGAGACCGCGGTGCTCGCGGTCGCCAACGCCCGGGCGGTTGTGGTGGGCGCCCAGGTCGCGCTCGAGAACGCCAAGATCGCGATGGAAGACACCGATGTCCGGGCTCCCATCACCGGCACGATCATCTCGAAGAGCGTGGAGCGGGGCCAGGTGATCTCCTCACCCACCAGCGACGTGGGCGGCGGCACCGTCCTGCTCAAGATGGCCGATCTGAACCTGGTCCAGGTGCGGACCCTGGTGGACGAGACCGACATCGGGAAGATCCGGGCCGGGTTGCGCGCCACCGTGACGGTCGGATCCTACCCGAACCAGCCGTTCGAGGGCTCGGTGCTCAAGATCGAGCCGCTGGCCGAGACCGTGCAGAACGTCACCATGTTCGCGGTGCAGGTGCGGATCGAGAACCGGAACGGGCTGCTCAAGCCGGGGATGAACGCCGACGTCGAAGTGCACATCGGGCAGCGGGACAGCGTGCTGGCGGTGCCCAACGCGGCGCTGCGCACCCCGCGGGATGTAAACAGCGCGGCCACCGTGCTGGGCATCGACCCGGAGCGACTCAAGACCCTGCTGGCCGACGCGGAGAAGCGGCGGGACTCGATGCGCACCACCCTCGCGGCGCAGACCCCGGGCCGCGACACCGTCAAGGTGGACACGCTGCGCCAGGGAGCCAGGGCGTCAGGGAGCCAGGGTGCCACCATGACCACGCCTGACGGGCGGCAGGTTCCCCTGCCCGAGGGGGTCACCGAGGCCGAGGCCCGGGCCCTGATGCAGAAGCGGTTCGGAGGCGGACAGCTCACCGCGGCCGAGAATGCCACCCTGCGAAAGGTCATGGAGGCGTTCCGCGCGGGGGGCGGCGGCCGAGGCTTCGGGGGCGGGGGGATGAGCCGCCGGGGCGCCGGCGGCGGGGGGACCGACTTCCAGTTCGGCGGCAATTACATCGTCTTCGTCCGGAAGAACGGCGAGCCGGTGCCGGTCTACATCCGCACCGGGCTCACCGACCTCGACTACAGCGAGGTGGTGAACGGGCTCACCGCCAGCGATTCGGTGCTGGTGCTGCCGAGCGCGAGCCTGGTGCAGCAGCAGACTGAAGCCCGGGACCGGGTGAACCGGATGACCGGCGGAGGCGGCGTACCGGGGATGAGCCAGCAGACCACCCGCTCAGGGACGACCGGCACCACGGGCACGACCGGCACCACCGGTGCCCCGCCCGCGGGCGGGGGCCGGCCGCCGGGAGGGAGATA
>DASTEX010000679.1:0-2551 GCA_035709185.1 Gemmatimonadales bacterium | reverse complement strand
TGACAGCACAAGCTGTCAGGAGCGGCGGGTCGGGGCAAGGGTCGAACGGGGTCAGCCGCGGATCTCCACGCCCGAGCGCTGCTCCGCCAGCCGGATAGGCGCCAGATAATCGGCCTGCTCGCCCAGTACGGTCCGGGCCTCGTGCAGCAGCGCGCCGGCCCGCTCCATCAGGGGGGCCGGAAGGCCCAGCTCCTCCAGGAGGCGGAGACAGATGCCGGCGTCCTTGTCGAGCAGCGCAAGCCGGAAGGTGCTGGGCCAGCTGCCGGTGAGGACCCGGTCGGGCACCAGCGCCTCGCTCACGAAGGAGCGGCCGCTGGACGCGTTGAGCGTCTCCACCGCCACCCGGGGCGGCACGCCGGCCTTCACCAGTGCAGTCAGACCTTCCCCCAGTGCCAGAATGTTCACTCCCAGCAGCATGTTGTTGACGGCCTTCATCGCGTCACCGGTACCCAGGGGCCCCATGTGCACGATGCGCTTGCCGAAGCCGGAAAGCACCGGCACGGCCCGCTCGAAAACCGCCGGGTCGCCACCCACCATGACGGTGAGTGTGCCGGCTTCGGCCCCATTGGTGCCTCCGCTGACCGGCGCATCGGCAAAATCCACGCCCAGGGGCGCGAGCCGCTCGGCAATCCGCCGGGTGGTCGCGCCATCGCCCGAGGTGCAGTCGAGAAAGAGGGTCCCCCGCGCCAGGCCGGCAAGGAGCCCGTCGGCGCCGTCGAGGAGCCCGAGCACGTCGGCCGAGGTCGGGAGGCAGGTGATGACCACCTCGGCGCCCTTCGCCGCTGCCCTGGGGGATCCGGCGAGTTGCGCGCCGTGCTCCGCGGCGAACCCCCTCGCCCGCTCCGCGGTCCGGTTCCACACGGTGAGCTGATGCAGCCGGGCGAGCCGGGCGGCCATGGGGCGGCCGATAGCACCAAGACCAAGGAATGAGACGCGCATTGTGTTGATGGGTTAGAGGCAACAGGGAAACAGGCAACAGGCAACAGGCAACAGACAATATAGGCCCCTGCTGCCTGCTGCCTGTTGCCTGCAGTTGTTGCCTGCAGTCGTTGCCTGTTGCCTGTTCCCCGTTGCCTCTAGTTTCTCTCTCATGCCCCTCCGCACTTCCCCCTGGGCGCTGACGCTCTGGTTGCTCGCCGCCCTGCTGGTGCTGTTCGTGGCGGGGCCCCTGCTCCGGCTGCTGCTCCAGGCCAGTCCCGCTTCGCTGGGCACCGCCTTCCGCGATCCCGAGCTGGTCGCCTCCATCTGGCTCACCATTCTCACCGCCACTGCGGCGACCCTGTTGTCCGTGTTGCTCGGCGTCCCCCTCGCCTATCTGCTGGCCCGGGTCCCCTTCCCCGGCCGCCGGATCGTGGCCGGCATCGTCGAGCTCCCGGTGGTGGTCCCGCATCCGGTGGCCGGCATCGCGCTGCTGCTGTTCCTGGGCCGGCAGTCCGCCATCGGACAGGGGCTGGCCACCCTGGGGCTCGAAGTGGTGAATCGGATTCCCGGCATCGTGGCGGGGATGCTGTTCGTCTCGGCCCCGATCGTGGTGAGCGCCGCGCGGGAAGCCTTTCGAAGCGTGGATCCCAAGCTGGAACGGGTGGCCCGCACCCTCGGCGACACCGGCTCCGAGGCGTTCCGGCACGTCACCCTCCCGCTCGCCGGACGGGGCGTGGTCGCCGGGGCGGTGCTGGCGTGGGCGCGGAGCGTGAGCGAGTTCGGCTCGATCGTGATCCTGACCTACAACCCCAAGGTCGCCAGCATCCTGATTTACGACCGGTTCACCCTGTTCGGCCTCCCCGCGGCGGTGCCTGCTGCCGTCGTGCTGCTGCTGATCGCGCTCGTGGTCTTCGCGCTGGTGCAGGTCCTGGCTCCCGATCGCCCGGAGCACCGGTGATCCGGCTCGAGGGTGTCACGGTCCAGGTCGGGAGCTTCACGCTCGAGGACGTGTCTCTGGTGGTTCCCGCCGGCGGGTATGGGCTCATCATCGGCCCGACCGGCTCCGGCAAGACGACGCTGCTCGAGGCCATCGCGGGACACGAACCGTTGCGGCGGGGCCGGATCGCGCTCCGGGACGAGGACGTGACCGCTGCCGCCCCGGAGGCGCGCCGGGTGGGATTCGTCTACCAGCACTATCACCTGTTTCCCCATCTCACCGTCGGGGAGAACATCGGGTACGGGCTCCGCCGGGAAGCGCCCGACGCGCGGACCGGGCGAATCCGGGAGCTGGCGGAGACGCTGGGTCTGGTTCCCCTCCTGCCCCGCTCGGTGCGCGGGCTTTCCGGCGGAGAGCAGCAGCGGATCGCGCTGGCGCGCGCGCTGGCGCCCCGCCCCAACATCCTTCTGCTGGACGAGCCCTTCGCCGCGGTGGATCCGGCCACCCGCCGGGTGCTCCGGCGCGAGCTGCGGATGTTGCACGAGCGCGAAGGGATCACCACCCTCCAGGTCACCCACGACTTCGAGGACGCGATGCGGCTGGGCGACATGGTCGCGGTGCTGGCCGAGGGCCGGATCGCCCAGTCGGGAACACCCGACGCGGTGTTTCGCTATCCCAATTCGGCGTTCGTAG
>DASTEX010000678.1:0-7573 GCA_035709185.1 Gemmatimonadales bacterium | reverse complement strand
TGTTCCAGTCTGCAACTGGGCCGGAAGTGACCCTGCTCCAGCGGGGTAACTTTCGGCCCAATGGAACGACTGATCGGTCCCTCAGTCAGGACCCCGGCCGGTACCGGCGCAACCGGCCCCGGCCCCCGCACGCTGCCCCAGGACCTGCTCCACGAGGCCTCCCGCCGGCTCGGGATCGTCGCCCTGCTGGGGGCCGTGCTGTGGTTTGTGTCGACCGTGCTGGAATACCTGGTCATCCGGTCGCTGGCGGGTCGCCACCCGAGTTGGCAGGAGCTCCTGGCGCACGACTCCATCGCCGCGGTGAGCATCCTGGTTTCCCTCGCGCTCTACCGGTTCACCCGGGTTTCCCGCCGGGAACCCCGGTTCATGCTCGATCTCGGCCTGGTCTACCTGGTGTTCACCGCCCTCGGTATCGCAATCCTCTGGCACTGGCAGCCTCTGCCCGGCGGCTGGAACGTGCAACCGATGTTCACCTGGGTCGGCGTGGTGGTGCTGATCTTCGCCGCCATCATTCCCAACCCTCCGGCCAAGACGGCGGTGGTCGGGTTCCTGGCCGTGTCGATGAACCCGGTGGGCATGCTCCTCGCGAAGTGGCGCGGCGCGTGGGACTTCGGTCCGGTTTCGAATATTCTGGTCATGCACTATCCCGATTACCTCCTGGTCGGGGTCGCGGCCGTGATCGGGCACGTGGTGACGCGCATGGGGCAGCAGGTGCGGCGAGCCCGCGAGATGGGCAGCTATCACGTGGGAGAATTGTTAGGCCGGGGCGGCATGGGCGAGGTCTACCGCGCCACCCACCGCATGCTGGCGCGCCCCGCCGCCATCAAGCTGATCCGGCCCGAGCTGCTGGCCAATGGGGATCCGGCGCAGACCCAGCTCGCCATCAGCCGGTTCAAGCGCGAAGCCGAGGTGGCCGCCAATCTCCAGTCACCCCATACCGTGGCGCTGTACGACTTCGGGGTCACCGACGAGCAGTCGCTCTACTTCGTGATGGAGATGCTCGACGGGCTGGACCTGGAGCAGATGGTGCGCAAGCACGGGCCGCTGCCTCCGGCGCGGGTGGTCCACATCCTGTGCCAGGTCTGCAATTCGCTGGAGGAGGCCCATGCCCGCGGCCTGGTCCACCGCGACGTGAAACCCGCCAACATCCACGTGGGACGGCTGGGACTGCAGCATGATTTCGTGAAGGTGCTGGACTTCGGCCTGGTGAAGCAGGTGGAAGCCGGCCGGCGCGAAGGCACCGCCGCCACCGGCGACGGCATGGTCCCGGGAACGCCCGATTACATGGCCCCGGAAATGACCCTGGGCCGGGAAATCGACGGCCGGGCCGACATCTACGCGTTAGGCTGCGTGGGATTCTTCGCCCTGACCGGCCGGCACGTGTTCGAGGCTGCGAACGCCTTCCACATGATCTCCCGCCACCTGAACGATGTGCCGGAGCTGCCGTCCCGGGTGGCGTCGCAACCCCTCCCGCCCGAGCTGGACCAGCTCATCCTGGACTGCCTGGCGAAGGACCCCGGGAAGCGGCCCCAGTCCGCGGCCGAGCTGTCGCGTCGGCTGGCGGCCGTGCCGGTGGAGCCGTGGAGCGAAGCGCAGGCCCGCGAGTGGTGGCAGGCCGCGGGCGCGGCTACTCAAGTGACTGGGGAGTGATACTGCTGAAGAACAGGGCGGCCCTAGCGCCCCGCGCGGTGAGCCGGCGCAAGCGCGCCGACCCACGTCGCGGAGGTGCGGCTAAACGACTCTCCGTCCCTGGACGATCCGCACCAGTGCCACTACGATCGCCAGAACCAGCAGGACATGGATGAACCCGCTCAGGGTAAATCCGCTCACCAGTCCCAACAGCCAGAGCACGAGCAGGATGACGGCAATAGTCTCTAACATGGCTATCCTTTCCCGACCCCGTCTGCGGGATCGATTGTCCCCCTCGGTGTTGGACGTGGCTTCGCTTCCCGCTGACACACCTTGACATAGACTGCCGCGATGCAGTTTCGGCCATGCACCAAACTGCCCCAGTACGCAGACCGGGCCAAAACCGGTTAGGTTTCAGGTCGCTTCCTCCACGGCAGTGGCGAAGCCCCCTCTATCCCAGCGGGATTCCATGCGAAACAACTCGTCGTTATCGGGTAACGGCCGCCCGGACCCCCTGGCCGACCGGGTCCGGGACCGGGTTCGTGAGGCCGGTGTTACCATCGACCGCGCGCCGGTGACCCAGCCAGGGCTGTCCAAGGAGTCGCTCTCCCTCCGGCGGGTTTTCAAGGAGATGGGTGACAGCTACCGCCTGCATCGTCGCCGGACCGGGGACGCGGTGATTCCCGAAGTGCGCGAGGCCGCGATTGCCTTCAAGCGGGATCCCAACCTGCTCTCGCTCACCGCCGTGGCGGCGCAGCTGGAACGTGAAGGCCTCCTCGGCTGGTAATCCTCCGATCCCGTTCGTTTCTGGAGAGTGGCTTTGGCCAAGCGCAATTATCAGTTCGAGAAGCGCCAGAAAGCCCTGGCGAAACTGCAGAAGAAGGAAGCCAAGAAGCAACGCCGGCTGGAGCGCGCCACCACGCGCGAGGATGAGCCCGGCGACGACCTGATTCCTCCGGTGGAAAGCGACATCGATATTCCCCGGCCGGAGTGACCGATGGGCCCGGGCCGGCGCCAGTGCTTGCGCCGGTCCCGGGTAGTTTCCTAGTTTGTCTTCCCACAATCGACCTTGCAGACAGGGCCACCCGGAAGTCCGGTGCAAAGCCGGCGCGGCCCCGCCACTGTAAGAGGTCAGGCAGCTCACTGCCGCTTCCGTTCAACTGCCACTGGGCCGGTGCCCGGGAAGGCGAACGGAGAGACCTCGAGCCAGGAGACCGGCCCCGTCTGTTCACGGAAACCACCTCGAGGGAGGAACCCGTGCAGACCCGCCGTTTTCCGGCCGCGCCCGTTCTGGGTGTGGCACTCATCGCACTCACCCATCCGGGCAGCACCCAGGCGCAGCAGGACACGGTCCAGCTGGGCGAGCTGGTCGTCACCGCCACCCGCTCCGAGACTGCGCGCCGCTCGGTGGCCGCCTCCATCTTGTCCATCTCGGGTGAGGAACTGCGCGCCCGCGGCATCCGCTTCGTGATCGACTGGCTGCGGGAGGTTCCCGGCGTGGCCGTGGTCCAGAGCGGATCCTTCGGTGGTGTGACGTCGCTCTTTCTCCGTGGAGGCGAGAGTGACTACACCAAGGTCCTGATCGACGGGGTACCGGCGAACCAGCCGGGGGGCGCCTTCGACCTGGCCCACCTCTCTACCGAGAACGTCGAACGGATCGAGGTCCTGCGCGGGCCCGGGAGCGTGCTCTACGGTTCCGACGCGGTGAGCGGCGTCCTCCAGATCTTTACCCGCCGGGGCCGCGGCACGGTGCAATCGGATCTGACGGCGCGAGCCGGCACCTTCGGCACCGCCGATCTGCGGGGTGAAGCGGCGGGCACTACCGGAATCATGAGCTGGTCCGCCGGCCTGGCCCGCTTCATCAGCGACGGGATCTACCCCTACAACAACCGTTATCGCAGCCAGACGGCATCGCTGCGCCTGGGACTGATACCCCACCAGTCGGCCGACCTGGCGCTCACCGCCCGCTGGGGCGACCACCTGGCCCGATTCCCCACCGACTTCGCCGGCGTTCCGTCCGACACCAACCAACTCACCACCGAGCGGGCGCTGACGGTGAGCCTGGAGGGTGGCTGGCGGTTCACTCCCTCGGTGGAAATCCGGGCGCTCGCGGCCCTCTTCGACTCGGAACAGGGGTTCGACGACCGGCGCGACACCCCGGCGGACACCAACGGCTTCGGGTACGAGGGTTTCCGCGAGGGGGACGTGCGCCGCCGGCTGCTGGACCTGCGCGCGCTGGCTCGCCCGATTCAGCGGCTGACGCTTTCGGCCGGGGTGGAACGGGTGGACGAGCGGGAAGAGCTGCTCAACCTGACCCGATCGAACTTCGGAGACGGCTCGTTCACCGACGAGACCCGATTCGAGCGCGAGCGCGGCAATACCGCCGTCTACAGTCAGGCGCTGCTGGCGCTGAACCGCGCAGTGGATGTCCAGGCGGGACTGCGGTACGATGACAACCAGGTCTTCGGCAGCTTCACCACGTGGCGGGTCGGGGCGGTCGCCCGCCCGGCCCACCGGCTCCGGCTGCATGCCGCGGCCGGCTCCGCCTTCCGCCAGCCGACCTTCTCGGAACAGTTCGCCGACACACCGTTCGAGGTGGGGAACCCCGATCTCTCGGTGGAACGCACCATGAGCTGGGAGGCCGGGGCCGAACTGAAACTGGCGGGCGACCGGATCGCCCTTTCGGCCACCTGGTTTGCCCAGCGGTTCCGCGACCTGATCCAGTACCGCTCGGCGCCGCCGGAGGAGCCCACCTACGCCAACGTGGCCCGGGCCCGGGCCGACGGCGTGGAGCTCGGCGCCGGCCTGTCGGTCACCCGCGACCTGACGTTAGGCACCCGCTACACCTGGCTCGACACCGAGGTCCAGGACGACGGGGGACTGGACGGGATCGCCTACCTGGAGGGCGAGCCATTGCTCCGGCGCCCGGCGCACACCGTGGGTGCAGATATCACCTGGCGTCCCGGGGAGAAGGGTCACTACACGCTGCAGTGGCAGCGGACCGGCGAACGGACCGACGTGGACTTCCGGGAGTTTCCGGCCGAGCGGGTCACCCTGAAAGGGTATTCGCTGGTGGATCTGTCGGCGGAGGTTCCGCTCTCGCTGTTGCTGGGCTCACGGCGATGGGCCGCGCCATTCCGGGTGACCCTCACGGCGCAGAACCTGTTCGATGAGGATTACGAATCCGTCGTTGGATTCAGCGGAAGAGGCCGGACCATTCTCGTGGGTGGAAGGGTGCTCTTTCGTTAGCAGTTAGCGGTTAGCCGTAACCGTGAAGTCGTCCACCACTCCGCCAGCCCAACGCGATGGTGAACGAGTGGTTACGGCCTAACCGCTAACTGCTAACTGCTAACTGCTAACTGCTAACTGCAACTGCTTGATAGGTTTCCTGAAACTTGTAGACCAGGGCGGCGAGGGCCCCTCCCACGAACGGCCCGGCCAGGTAGATCCAGAGGTGGCCCATCGGCGCTCCACCCATCAGCCCGTCGATCAGTCCCAGCCCCACGCCCACCGCCGGGTTGAAGGCACCGCCCGAGATCGAGCCGCCGGCCGCCGCGCCGACCATCACGGTGAAGCCGATCGCCAGGCCGAAGTAGCTGTTTCCGGCGGCCCGCTTGGACACGGCCGTGTTCAGCACCACCAGGCACAGGGCGAAGGTGTACAGCACCTCGACCAGCACCGGAATCCCCCGATGCACGTCGAACGACGGCATGGGCGACACGATGTCCCCGGTGATGACCCCGGTGACCACGCCTGCCGCGAGCGCGCCCAGCAGCTGGCTGATCATGTAGGGCAGGAGGTGGGCGACCGGCAGCCCGCCGCCCAGGTACGCCGCCAGTGAGACGGCCGGGTTGTAGTGACCCCCGGAGATGGGTCCGCCCATGTACACCATGACCATCAGGGCGGCGCCGATGGGGAGGGCCGGCAAGGGGAACTGGAGGGTAACGGTGAGGCCGATGGTCAGGCAGAGAAAGAACGTCCCGATGAACTCCGTGAGGTACCGCGGCATGTCGCTTCCTCCGGGTAGATGGAACGTCGAGGACGTCGAGGACGTCGAAGACGTCTCGGGCGCTAAGACGTCGGGAACGGCGGCAGGGTCGGGAACGGCTCTAAGGTTCCCCGAAACTCCCGGGGATGCAAGAGGGTAGAGCAGGGGACGGCACGCGGTTATGCTGCATGACACTATTTCCAGCCCGGAGAAGAGATGAGAATGCGCTCCAACGCGGTAGTCGCGCTGTTCCTGGCCGTGATCGGGTCTCCGGCCGCCCTGGATGCCCAGGGGGTCCGGCTTGGTCGCATGGTTGGACTCAACAGCGCGACCCTCGGCGGGGATGATGCCGAGGGCGTGGATTCGCGCATCTCCTGGCTCCTCGGCGGCTTCGTGAACTTCGATATCAATCCGAACTTTGCCCTCCAGCCCGAGCTGCTTTACAGCCGCAAGGGGGCCAAGCTCGATTTCGACGGAAACCAGGCGACCCTGGCCGTTGATTACATCGAAATTCCCGTCCTCGGGCAGATCCGTTTCCCCTCGCAGAGCGTCACTCCGTATTTCCTGGTGGGGCCCGCCCTTTCCTTCAAGAGCGGCTGCGAGGCGCAGGCCGAGAGCGGCGGCACCGAGGTGAGCGTGGATTGCAGCGAAATTGACATCAATCTCAAGGACACCGATTTCAGCCTGATCGGGGGTGTGGGGATCGACGTCCGGAACTTTACGGCCAGCTTGAGGTATGATTACGGCCTGTCCAAGGTGATTGAGGACGCCGGTGACATCGACGTGTTCAATCGGACCATCACCCTGGCGGTGGGGTACGCGTTTCGTCTGGGACAACACTAGGACTTAGGACTTAGGACTTAGGCTTAGGATTCAGAACTGAGTACAATGGCGTGACATTTCACTTTTCACGGAGCAGACATGGGCAAGCACGACCGGAAGTCATTTCGCGGAAAGCTCAGAAGGGGCACCTACGGCAAGCGCCGGCCGCACAAGGTGAAGTCAAAGACCGGAACCGGCGCCGCCAAGCCGGCGCAGGGGTAAAGGAGGGGTTGTGAAATCCAGGCGGGCGTATGGCCTGCTTCTGCTGGCGGCCGGCTGCGCCGCCGAGGCGGGCACAACCGATGCGGCTCAGGAAATCAGCGGGGACTCGCTCATGGCGAAGATCCGGGTCCTGGCCTCGGACGAATTCGAGGGCCGCGGGCCCGGCACCCCGGGAGAGGAGAAGACCGTCGCGTACCTGACCGGGCAGTTCCAGCAACTGGGCCTGTCTCCCGGAAATCCGGATGGTTCCTGGGTGCAGCAGGTAGGGATGGTCGGGATCACCTCCGCCCCGGAGGTGACGTTCACGGCCGGGGGCAAGCCGCTTCCGGTCCGGATCCCCGACGACCTGTCGGTGGCCACCATGCGGCAGATCGACCAGATCGCGATCGATCGGTCGGACATCGTCTTCGTGGGCTACGGCATCGAGGCGCCCGAGTACCAGTGGGATGACTGGAAGGGCACCGATGTCCGGGGCAAGACGGTCATCATGCTGGTGAACGATCCGCCGATTCCCGATCCGGCCGACTCCGCCGGCCTGGACAGCACGGTCTTCCGCGGGAAGGCGATGACCTACTATGGCCGCTGGACTTATAAATACGAAATCGCCAGCGCCAAGGGCGCCGCGGCGGCCATCATCGTGCACGAGGAAGGTCCGGCGGGGTATCCCTGGGAAGTCGCCGTCGGAGTGCGGGGACGGGAGAACGCCGATATCGCCCGGCCCGACAGCAACCGGGCCCGGGTGCCGGTGGAAGGATGGATCCACCTGGACAAGACCCGCCAGCTGTTCCGGGCCGCCGGCCAGGACTTCGACGCGCTCAAGCGGGCCGCGCTGACCCGTGAGTTCCGGCCGGTCCGGCTCAACGCGCGGGCTACGTTCCGGATCAAGACCAGCGTCCGGAGCTTTTCCTCCCG
>DASTEX010000677.1:0-8944 GCA_035709185.1 Gemmatimonadales bacterium | reverse complement strand
CGGCCCGGGTGTGTGCCCGCCTGGCGGCACACCTGGGCACCGGTCCGTGGGCCGAGCGACACCGGGCCCTGGTCGAGGCCTTCGCCGGGGCCGCCCCGAGTATGGGGCTTCACGCCGCCACCTGGCTCGGCGCGGCGGACTGGCTGCTGCACCCGCCCAGTCACGTGGTCATTACCGGGCCGGCGGGAGACCCGACCGCCGACGCCATGCACCGGGCGGCGCTGGCGGCCGTCATTCCCCGGCGGGTGGTGCGACGGCTCTACCCCGATGAACCGACCGAAGGACTGCCGGCCGAGCTCCGCGGAATGCTGCGAGCCGGCGGCGGGCCGCGGGGCTATCTCTGCCGCGGGGCCCAGTGCGACACCCCGGCCGAAACGGCGGCCGCCTGGCAGGATCTGCTGCGCTCCGCGTCCCGGCGGCTCGACCTCGTCCCGGCATAGACAAGGACTAAGGACTAAGGACTTAGGACTTGGTACCCCACCCAACCCCAAAACAGCCACCGGCATTGTGGAGGCGGGGTGGGGGGGACTTAGTCCTAAGTCCTTAGTCCTAAGTCCGAGGTTAGGTTTGGGGCATGAAAACGGCCACCCTCATCACCGAACGGGGCACGATCGTCGCCGATCTTTTCGACGAGGAGGTCCCGAACACCGTCGCCAACTTCGAGAAGCTGGCCAACCAGGGCTTCTACGACGGCACCCGCTTCCATCGGGTGATTCCCGATTTTGTCGTCCAGGGCGGCGATCCGCTCTCGCGCGATCCCAACAACCCGCGGGTCGGCAGCGGCGGCCCCGGCTACAAGATCAAGTGTGAGACGCATCTCAACGTGCACCGGCACGTGGCGGGCTCGCTCTCGATGGCCCACGCCGGCAAGGACACCGGCGGAAGTCAGTTCTTCATCTGCCACTCGTCCCAGGGCCACCTCGACAAGGTCCACACCGTGTTCGGCCAGGTGCGGGAGGGGATGGACGTGGTGAAGGCAATCAAGAAGAACGACAAGGTGGAGTCGATCCGGGTGACTTGATGGTCGAAGGCGGTCGAAGACAGTCGAAGGCGGCCTGTCCGCCCGAACCATCTTCGACCATCTTCGACCATCTTCGACCGTCTTCGACCGTTATGAACGTCGACTTCGCAGTTCTCGCTGACTACGCCCTGATCGACCAGCACGGCAAGCTCTCGGTGCTGGGGATCTTCCAGCACGTCTGGGTCCAGGCCTTTCCCGCGGTCCATCCCCGCACCCACCTGGTGCTGCGGGTCCGGGGCCGTCGGTTCGAGGTCGGCGGCCACCCGGTCCGGATCCGGTTCCTGGACGAGAACGGCAGCGAGCTGGTCGGCGGGGAAGGCAGCATTCAGTTCGGCGAGCCCCCGGCCGGGGTCACCGAGATCGAGGCCGGCGCGGTGCTGGTGTTCGACGTGCCCCTGCCGCAGGCCGGTCACTACGTGTTCGAGATTCTGCTCGATGGAGAGGTCGCCTTCCGGGTTCCGCTCTCGGCCTCTCTCCTTCCCGCGGCGTCGTCCCAGCTGCACTGATGACGTTCCCCGCCCACTCCGGACTGCGCTCATGCTGACTCGATCCGAGGCCCTCGAGCTGGTACACGAATACACTGCCAGTGAAGCTCTGCGCCGGCACATGTATGCGGTCGAGATCGCCATGCGGGCCATGGCGGAGCGCGCCGGGGAGGACCCTGATCGCTGGGGCCTGGTCGGGCTGGTCCATGATTTCGATTACGAACGCTTCCCCAACCCCGGGCATTCGCCCACCGACGAGCATCCGGCCGAAGGCGTGCGGCTGCTCGCGGCGCGGGGCCTCCCGGACGACATGCAGCGCGCGATCCTGGGTCATGCCCGCTATACCGGAGTCCCCCGCGAGACTGCCATGGCCCGCGCCCTCTTCGGGGTCGACGAGCTCTGCGGCTTTCTGGTCGCCTGCGCCCTGGTGCGTCCTTCCCGCAGCCTGGCCGACCTGGAAGTCTCGAGCGTGAAGAAGAAGCTCAAGGACAAGGCCTTCGCCCGGGGCGTGAGCCGGGAAGACGTCTACCAGGGCGCTGAAGAGCTGGGAATGCCGCTGGACGAGCTGATTCAGTTCCTGCTCACCGCCCTCCGCCCGCACGAAAAGCAGTTCGGTCTGGGCCCGAGCCCCGCCGCTGTGTAACCGTATTCCACTGTCTTCGACCTTCTTGGACCGCTTTCGACCCGCCGTATGACCGGTCCCGTCGTTCCACTGGCCAGCGACGTACAGGGGCTGGTGAACCGGGCCATGGACCGGGTCGCCGGCGGGAGGGCCATTCCCGGCAACGGCGTTACCCTGCTCTTTGACGGTCCCCAGATCTTTCCGGAAATGCTTCGCCGCATCGCGGCAGCGCGGAAGTGGATCCATCTCGACAACTACATCATCCGCGACGACGCCACCGGCCAGCTCTTTGCCGACGCGTTATGCCAGCGGGCGGTCGAAGGCATCCGGGTCCGGGTCGTCGCCGACTGGTTCGGGTCCTTCACCACCAGCCGCAGGTTCTGGCAACGGCTGCGGTCCGCCGGGGTGGAAGTGCGACTGTTCGGGCCGCCGGATGTGGTGCGGCCGCTCCGGAACCTCACCCGGGATCATCGCAAGCTGCTGGTGGTGGATGGCGAGGCCTCGGTAACGGGTGGCTTCTGCCTCGGTGACGAATGGGCCGGCGATCCCGCCAAAGGCCGTCCGCCGTGGCGCGACACCGGCGTCGCGATCGATGGCCCCGCGGCGGCCGCGCTGGACCAGGCCTTCGGCGCGGTGTGGCGGCGAATGGGCCCACCGCTGGCCGGCGACGAGCTGGCGTCGGATGTGCCGAGCCGGGGGGATGCCGCGGTTCGGGTGGTGGCCGGCGAGCCGGCGGGGATTCGGGCGGCCCGCATGACCGAGCTCCTGCTCGCCGGCGCGGCGGAACGGGTCTGGCTGGCCGATGCCTACCTGGTGGCGCCGCGCGGGATTTACCGCGCCCTGCTCGATGCCGCCCGCGAAGGGGTCGACGTGCGACTGCTGGTGCCCGGCACCAGCGACCTTCCGCACATCCGCAACCTCACCCGCACCGGATACCGGGAGCTGCTCCACGCCGGTGTCCGGATCTTCGAGTGGCGGGGCCCCATGCTGCACGCCAAAACCATCGTCGCCGACAACCGCTGGGTCCGGATCGGGTCGACCAACATGAATGTCTCGAGCCTGGTGGCGAACTATGAGCTCGACGTCCTGATCGACGATGAAGAGTTCGCCAACCAGATGGAGTCGCAGTTCCGCCGCGACCTGGACCAGAGCGTGGAAGTCTGGCTCAAGCCGGCGCGCATCTTCCGCGAGAAGCTGGATTTTCGGGAGCAGGACGCACCGCCCCTCCGGCGGTCACGGGGACTGCGGGAGCGCCGCCGGCGGACCGTGGTCGCGTTGCGGGCCGTGGTGGGCGGATCCCAGCGGGCGCTGTTCCTTCAGCAGAGCCTCGGGCTCACCGTGCTGGCGGCGTTGCTGCTCTTCTTCCCCCGGGTGATGGGCGCCATTTTCGGCGGGCTGACGCTGTATTTCGGACTCACCAGCCTTCTGGAATTGCTCCGCCGCCTCCGGATTGACCGCGGTCCGGGAGAGCCGGCCGGGCGAACGTGAGGCCCGTCCGGGTTGCCTATGTCCATGCGGCTGGCAAAGTTGCAGCCCCGGGCACCGACCCGGCCCTCGACCCGATCCGTCAACACCCGGAGCCTGTGCTGCGTACCTCAGACGTGACCGATGCCGAGCTGGCCCGTCGCGCTAGCGGGGGGGACGGCGACGCATTCGGGGTGCTGGTGGAGCGCTACGGCCTCCCGGCGCGTCGGGTAGCGCGGGCGGTTCTGGGGCCGGGTGACGATGCCGACGACGCGGTACAGGATGGTTTCATCGCAGCCTGGCGGGCCATCGATCGGTTCGATCCGGAGCGGTCGTTCCGTCCCTGGCTGACGCGCATCGTGGCCAACGCGGCGCTCGACCTGCTCCGCAGGCGCAAAGTCCGGCGCGCCGTGGCCGTCCCCGAAACTGTCGAGTCACCCGGGATTCCCCCCGACCGCGCGGCGGACAGTGCGTTGCTGCGCGAGCGGTTGCAGGAGGCGCTGGGAGGCCTGCCCGAACGGCAGCGCATTGCGGTGGTGCTGTTCGATGCCGAAGGGTACGGCCACGCCGATATCGCCGAGATCCTGGGTGTGCCGGAAGGCACCGTGCGGTCCTATGTCTTTCACGCCCGGCGGGCGCTGCGACGCGCGCTGGGAGCCTTCAAGGAGGGCGGATGAACGAACTGACCCCCTTCGACGCCGGGCCCGATCCTGAACTGGGCGCGGCACTGCGAGAGGCCCTCGACGGTCCCTCGCCCGACCGGTTTGTGAGCCGGATGAAACTGGCGGTGCTTCACTCCGCCCGGAGCGAAACCAGCTGGGATGTCCTGGCCCGGTGGGCGCCGGCCGGACTGGTGGCGGCCATTGCCGCCGCCCTGGTGCTCTGGCTCGCTCTCCAGCCGGCCGACCACCTGAAGGAGGCGCCGGCGCAGACCATTGCCTCCGTGCCGGCGCAGATGGAAATCGCGCCGGCGCAGCCGGAAACGGACGTACTGGTCACCACCATTCTGGAGGGAAGATGATGCGCTCCCGGCTGGCCGCCGTCACCCTGCTGGCGGCCACCTTCGTGGTGGGTGCCGTGGCGGGCGGCGCGGGGATGATGATGGCAGAGCACCGGGAGGAGAGCGGGGTCAAGGCGTCGCATGGTCGCGCCGGATTTCTCGCCCGCCTCACCGACCAGCTCGATCTGAACCAATCGCAGCGTGACAGCATCTGCTCGATTCTGGAGCGGCATCGTCCGACCATGGATTCGATGTGGCAGGAGGTGCGGCCGCGCTTCGACTCGGTTCGGACCCAGATGCGGCAGGAGATCCGGGCCCAGCTCCGGCCGGAACAGCAGCAGCGCTACCAGGAGTTGCAGGAGCGCCGTCGGGCCGAGAATCGCAATCGGGGGTGTGAGTGATGCGCTGGGGGATGATCGGCCTGGCGGGGCTGGTGCTGGGCCTGCTCGCGGCCGCTCCGGCGGAGGCGCAGGTCAAGAGGGTAACCCTGGACGAAGCCGTCGCCCGGGCCACCCGGGTGCAGCCGACCGTGGTGCAGGCCGAGGGACAGGTGCGGAACGCGGAGGCGCGGGTCCGGAGCGCGCGGGGCGCGTTTCTGCCTAACCTGACGCTGAGCGGCAACGGGCAGAGTTTCTATACCGAGCAGAACCGGGTCGACCCGCTCACCGGCGTGGCCGTTCAGAGCGGACAGACTTCCCAGAGCGCCTCGGGCTCCATCAGCACCAACCTCGAGCTGTGGGACGGCATGCGGCGGCCCAACGAGCTGCGGGCAGCGCGGGCCAATACCGAAGCGGCCGAGGCCGGCCTGCGCAACGCCACGTTCCAGCAGGCCCTGACCACCACCAACACCTTTCTCGATGCGCTCGCCGCCCGCAAGCTGCTGGCGGTGCGGGAAGCAAGTGTGCGGAGAGCGGAAGAGCAGCTCAAGACTTCGGTCGCACGGCTTCAGGCCGGTGCGGCCATTCGCTCGGATTCGCTGCGGTCGCTGGTGGGGGTCGGCAACGCCCAGCTGCAGCTGCTGACGACGCAGGCTCAGCTGGCGACGGCCGAGGCCAACCTCGCCCGGCTGATCGGGGAGTCGGGACGGGTGGAAGCCGCGGACGACTCGGCCTTCTACCGGGTGGTGACCGACGTCAGCGCCGAGCAGCTGCTGGCCGAGGCGATCGCCCGCTCACCCCAGGTCGAGGCGTCCGACGCGAGCCTTCGCTCCGCCAGTGCTTCGCTCGCGGCTTCGCGTTCGCCCTACTGGCCCACGCTCAACCTCTCGGCCAGCACCTCGCTGAGCGGCCAGGATGCCTCCGATTGGCGCTTCCGGCAGCAGCGTCAGCTGACCCTCGGGCTGCAGTGGAACGTCTTCAACCGCTTCACCCGCGAGCAGAACATCGCCAATCAGCAGGTGAGCGTGGACATCGCCCGGGCCCAGCTGGATGAATCCCGCCGGTCGGTGGAAGCCAGCATGACCCAGCGACTGGCCGAGCTCGAGGCCGCCCGGCTCCGGATCGAGATCACGTTGCGGAGCGTGGCTGCGGCTCAGGAGGATCTCCGGGTGCAGCAGGACCGCTATCGCCTGGGGGTCGCGACCATTCTCGACGTCCTGACCACCACCGAGGCGCTGGACCAGGCCGAGGTGGACGTGGTGAACGCGCGGTTCGACTACCTGCGGGCCAAGGCAGCCATCGAGGCCATCATCGGGAGGTCGTTGTGACGGCTGGAATCGAAACCACCGCCGAACGGATGGCGCGGCTTCCGACCGACGTCCCGGGCGACGCGATCATCGTCACCCGCAATCTCAAGCGGGAGTACGAGATGGGCGCCGAGATCGTGCGGGCGCTCAGGGGAGTGGACCTGATCATCCGCCGCAACGAGTTCGTGGCGATCATGGGTCCTTCCGGCTCGGGCAAGTCGACCCTGATGAACCTGATCGGCTGCCTCGATACGCCGACCGAAGGCGAGTACTGGCTCAACGGTCACCGGGTCTCGGAGCTCAACGACAACGAGCTGGCGCGGATCCGGAACAAGGAAATCGGTTTCGTCTTCCAGACCTTCAACCTGCTTCCCCGGGCCACCGCGCTGCAGAACGTGGAACTGCCGATGGTGTACGCCGGCATGCCCTCGAAGCAGCGGCAGCTCGCGGCCCTGGAGGCGCTCCGGCGGGTGGGACTGGCCGACCGGACCCATCACCGTCCCAACGAGCTCTCGGGCGGTCAGCGGCAGCGCGTGGCCATCGCGCGTGCGCTGGTCAACAGCCCCAGCATTCTGCTGGCCGACGAGCCGACCGGGAACCTGGACTCGCGGACCTCGGAGGAAATTCTGGCGCTCTTCGAGCAGCTGTACGCCGAGGGACAGACCATCATCCTGGTCACGCACGAACACGATATCGCGGCTCACGCCCGCCGGCAGGTGCACCTGAAGGACGGCGTCGTCGAGAGCGACCACCCGACGGAGAAGACAGTCTGATGCGCACTCGATTGCTGCCGCTCCTGCTGCTGGCCGGGCTGGCCTGTGGGGATGAAGCCCCGGCGCCGGTGTACCAGGCCATCCCGGTCGAGCGGCGTTCGATCACCGTGTCGGTACAGGCGGCCGGGACGGTCCAGCCCGACACCCTGGTCGAAGTGAAATCCAAGGCGTCCGGTGAAATCCTCGATCTGAAGGTCGAAACCGGCCAGCAGGTCGAGCGCAATGCGCTGCTGGTCCGGATCGACCAGCGGACCGCGCGCAATTCGGTCAACCAGGCGGAGGCCCAGCTCCAGGTGGCCCAGGCCCGGCTGGCCAACGCCGAGACCCAGAAGAAACGCTCCGACGAGCTGTTCAAGTCGCAGTCCATCACGGAACAGGAACTGGAGACCGCGGCCCTCGCGGTCGCGAACGCCCGGGCCGAGGTGGTGAATGCCCAGGTGGCGGTGGAGAACGCCCGGATCCGGATGGAGGACACCGACGTGCGGGCGCCGATCACCGGCACGGTGATCTCCAAGAGTGTCGAGCGGGGCCAGGTGATCTCATCCCCCACCAGTGACGTGGGCGGCGGCACGGTGCTGCTCCGCATGGCCGACCTGAGCCTGGTCCAGGTCCGCACCCTGGTGGACGAGACCGACATCGGCAAGGTGCAGCCCGGCCTCCGCTCCACCGTCACGGTGGATGCCTATCCCAACCAGCCGTTCGAGGGCGAGGTCCTCAAGATCGAGCCTCAGGCCGAAACGGCACAGAACGTCACCATGTTCCCGGTGCTGGTCCGGATCGAGAACCGGAACGGCCTGCTCAAGCCGGGCATGAACGCCGACGTCGAGATCCACGTGGGCCAGCGCGACAGCGTGCTGGCGGTGCCGAACGCCTCGCTGCGGACCCAGCGCGACGTCGGGTCCGCCGCCCAGGTGCTCGGCCTGGCGGACGAGCGGCTCCAGGGCATGCTGCGCGAGGCCGACCAGGTCCGCGATTCGGTGCAGCGGCAGCGGACGGCAGCGCGGCCCGACACCGGCCGGGCGCAGGTGGCCCAGACCTCGGCGCCCCAGCCGGGCGCCGCGGGCGGCAACACCATGACCACGCCCGATGGCCGCACGGTCCAGCTCCCCGCCGGTGTAACCGAGGCGGAAGTCCGGGCACTGTTCCGCAAGCGGTTCTCGGGGGAGCAGCTTTCCGCCGCGGAGCAGGCGAAGCTGCGCCAGGTGATGCAGGCGATGGGCGGCGGGCGCCGTCCCGCCGCCGGCGCCCGCCGGCCGACCGGAGGCAGCGACTACCAGTTCGGCGGCAACTACATCGTGTTCGTCCAGCGCAACGGGGAGATCCGTCCGGTGCACGTGCGCACCGGCCTGACGGACCTGGATTACTCCGAAGTAGTCTGGGGACTCGAGCCCACTGACTCTGTCGTTGTGCTGCCGAGCGCCAGCCTGGTCCAGTCCCAGGAGGAATTCCGGACCCGGATCGGGCAGCGGATGGGTGGCGGCGTGCCGGGCATGCGGCAGGAACAGCAGCCGGCTCCCACGACCCAGGCGCGACCCCAGGGTGGCGGGGGACGCCTGTGATCATCGGCGAAATCGTCAAGGTCGCTTTCCAGAGCATCCGGGCCAACAAGCTCCGGGCCACGCTCACCATGCTGGGCGTGATCATCGGCGTGGCTGCCGTGATCACGGTGGTGGCGTTGTCTACCGGAGCGCAGAAAGCGGTGGAAGAACGGATCCAGGCGCTGGGCGCCAACCTGCTCAACATCTACCCGGGGCAGTCCTTCTTTGGCGGCCGGGCATCGGAACAGCGTGTCAGTCTCACCACGGATGATGCCGAGGCGCTGGAGCGGGACGGCACGCTGCTCGATGGCGTCGTGCCGGAAATGCAGCGCAACTTTCAGGTGGAGCTCGTCGGCA
>DASTEX010000676.1:0-5023 GCA_035709185.1 Gemmatimonadales bacterium | reverse complement strand
TCACACCGTCGTCAGGGCCGCCGTTTCGTCGATTCCAGCGATCCGGAACAGCGGGCGTTGCTGGACGACATCGCCTGGCCGGCACGGGCCCGCCCGGAGATGGCCGCCGGGGTGGCCTTCTTCAACCGCTTCCGCGACCTGGTCGCCAACGGCTTCTACTCCAGCAAGGAAGGCGTGAAGGACCTGGGGTATCAGGGGAACACGTTTGTGACGGAATGGAGGGGGTGCCCCGGCCACGTCCTGCAACGCCTTGAGCTGAAGCGTTAGCGGTTAGCGGTTGGCAGTGACCGGGGCGTTGCCATTTTGCGACGCCCCGTTTCGTTCGGCTAACGGCTAACGGCTAACGGCTAACGGCTAACGGCTAACGGCTAACGGTTCTTCGTCAGTAGCTCCTCGAACAATGCGATCGCTCTCGGATCTTCCGATTGTCCCAACCAGAAAATGGCGTTCTTCCGGATCTGAGGATCGCGGTGGGTGCGCGCCACCTTGATCAATTCGGGGACGCCCCGATCGTTGTCGAGCTGAGACAGGGCGAACACCGCCTGCTTGCGGATCTCGCGGTCTTCGTCGTCGTCCTGCACCAGCTCGGCCAGGCCCCGGGTCGCGGCCTCGCCGGCTTCCTGGCTGAGCCAGAACACCGCCTGCTTCCGGGTGTCGTTCCGCACCTGCTGGTTCTTCGCGATGCGGAGCAGCACGGGCCAGGCCTCGGTGCTGTCGGCCAGGATGGCCGGCAGGATCAGGTCACCCCGGATCCGCTCGGTCTCCCGCTCGGCCAGGTTCAAGAGCCAGGTGGCAGCTTCCGCTGCGCCCACCATGCCGAGGTCGGTGACCCGGGTCCCTTCCCGGGGAGTGCGCCACCGGCCGCCGACATAGGTTCTCACCTCGACCGGCCGGCCGCCGCTCATTTCGACCACTACCCGCACCGGCCCGCTCTCGCAGTCGTGTTCCCAATCCTGGCCACCCCGCCGGTGACTGATGTTGTGACCGTTGCCGCAGACGCCCGGCTTGGCGGCGAACGACATCCGCACCGTTCCGTCCGGAGCGCCTTCCACCCGGCTCCGGAGATTCTGGGCCGCCGCCGGAGCGGCCAGGCCCAGAAGCAGGACGAGTACTCCGGCGCGCGCGCTCATGGCTTGGTCAAAATCTCGGCCATGAGTTCCGGCACCCGGGGATCGTTGCTCTGTCCCAGCCAGAACACGGCCTTCTTGCGGAGCTCGCGGTCGGGCTCCCGCCGGGCAATGTCGATCAGTTTGTCCACCGCCGCCCGGTCGTCCTTCTGCGAGAGCGTGAAGATCAGCTGTTCCTTGATCTCCGGATCGCTGAAGGTGCCGTACAGCGCCGCCAGGTCTGTGCCGGTGACGTCATCCTTCTGCCCCAGCCAGAAGAGCGCCTTCTTCCGGATCTCGATCGGCTGACTGGTGTTGCGGGCCACTTCGGTCAGGAATTGAGTGGCACCCGCATCGCCAGTCTGACTGATGGAGAAGATGATCTTGTCCTTGAGCTCCTGGCTGGTGACCCGTCCGAACAGGTTGCGGAGGAACTGCGCGTTCTCGGGATCATCGCTCTGGCCGATCCAGAACACGGCCTTCTCCCGCAGCTCCTCCGGGGCGTCGTTCCGCTCGGCATAGCGCCGCAGGGCCTGCCGCGCCGTCCGGCTGTCGTGCTGGCTCAGCGCGAAGATCGCCTTCTCCTGGATCTCCCGGTCGTCCGTGCGGGTGAGGATGGAGTCGAGGGCGCTGACCGCCTCCTCGCTGTCGACCTGCGAGAGCCAGAAGACGGCCTGAGCGCGGACCTCGCGATCGGGATCGCTGCGGACCACGCCGAGCAGAATGGGCTCCACCCGCCGGCCATCGATCTGCGAGACGATGAAGACCGCCTTGCGCCGGAGGCATTCGGAGCCGGCATCCCGCCGGGCGAGGACCTTCTCGAGAATCGGGAGGGCCTTGTCGCCATCCATCTGCATCAGCGCCTGGAGCGCCTGCGCCTGCACATCGTCGTCGTCACCGCAGGCGTCGCGCTGGGTCCGCCCCCCCCCTCGCGGCGGTCGACCCGGCACCGGGGCTGGAGCCGGCGCTCCGGGAGCCGCCACCGGCGTCGGAGGCGTCGGGGGCACCGGGGGAACCGGCGCGGCCACGGCGGTACCCGCGGTTCGGGTGACATACTCGGCGGCTTCGCGGTCGCCCAGCTGGGCCAGCTCACCCTGGATGTCCGCCTCGAGTGAACGCGCATGGCGGAGGACATCGGATCGAGGGTGTCTTTCCCTCAGTTCGTCCAGCAGCCGCGCGGCCTGCCGCAGCTGGTCGGTACTGGCCCGCGCACTGCCCTGCTTGAACCGGGCGTACGACTCCCAGTAGTAGGAATCGGGCACGTAGGTCGACCGGGGATAACGGCGGCGGAGCTCCCGGAACGCGTCGGCGGCCCGGGTATAGTCCGCGGCATTCAAGGCCTGGCGGGCGCGCCGGTAGAGGGAGTCGGCGGGATCGGGCTGCCGATCCTCCCAGTCGGGCCATGCCAGCGACAGCTCGTTGTCGAGCAGCCCGGTGGAGAGCTCCACCATCGCGAAGTCGAGATACCCCCGCAGGCCGGCGAGCCCGTCGGACAACGGCGCCAGGGACACTCGGATCTCACCGAGCTCCCGGCGGGTATCCGACAGCGCCCGCTCGATTTCCTGGCTCACGCCAGGCCTTTGCGCCCCGGCAGCAGCAAGTGGATTCACCAGCATCAACAACAGCAGACTGTGCGCTCGCATTACGACCTCGTGTAAGACGTTTGCCCGTTAAAGGGCCTGCGCCGGACCGGCGGGCACTGCCCGAAGCCGGGGAATCACCTGGCGCTCTTCCAGACCATCGGTAATCAGATCCAGCTCCTGATCGCTGCGCGCCGAGTTGTACTGGGCGATCTGCATCAGGATGTCTTCCAGATCGCTCAGCAGCCGGCGGAGCCGGGGATCCAGCTCGGATGAGCTCCGCAGCAGCCGGGTGGAGCCGAGCAGCTCCCGCGCCTGGATGGCGAAGCTCGGGTCGAGTTGGCCCGACGCGCGGAGCGACGTGAGCAGGGTTTCGACCCGGCCCAGGTGCTGAATGGTGGCGACGGTGTACGCCAGCGAACCGCTCGCCGCGCTGTCACCCGGAACCCGTGTAAGCGTGGTGGAGCTGCTCGAGGGATCGGCAGCGGGACCCATCATCCGGCCCAGTCCGATCCCGAGAATCAGGACCGCCGCAATGCCGGTAATCCACGCGGCCCACCGTCTGGCGGCCGGGCGGGCAGGCGGGCGGGCGGACAGAGGAATTACATCCACCGGTCCACTTTTGCGCCGGGCGGCCTGCACCTTCAGCCAGATTTCTTCCCGCGGGGTGGGAGGCGGTACGTTGACTGCGCGAGCTGCCTCGAGGATGTGACCCGGAAGCTGATCGTGTCCGCCCGCCTGTCCGCCTGCCCGCCTGTCCGCCTCGTAGTCCGTCATTTCCACTCTCCTGCATGGGCCGCCAGCATGGTCCGCAAACGGGCCCGCGCCCGCGACAACTGCGCTTTCGACGTTCCTTCCTGTACGCCGAGGGCGGTGGCGATTTCCTCGTGGGTATAGCCCTCGACGTCGTGCATCGTGAACACCGTCCGGTATCCCTCGGGCAGCGCCTCGATGGCCGCCGCCAGCTTCTGCTTCAGATCGGGCTCGGCCGACCGGGCCCGTGACGGCAAGGGCGCCGCGTCATCCAAGTCGGCCTCCCGCTCCCGCAACCGCTTCACCTTCCGCAGGCCGTTGTAGACCACGGAGAGCGCGATTGAGGTGATCCAGGTCGAGAGCGCGGCCTCGCCACGAAACTCCGCCAGTCGTTCGAAGACCCGCACGAACGTGTCCTGGGTGTATTCGCTGGCCTGCTCCGTATCCCCGGTCATCCGGTACGCGAGCCGATAAACGCGGTCCACATGCGCGTCATAGAGCTCCCGCTCAGCCGCCGGGTCGCCACCCAGAACCCGGCGTGCCAGGGATCCTCTCTCCACCGGGTCGTGGACTACCGTGGTAACCCCCATGCCGAACTATTCGACATCGCATGCTCTCATAGGGTTGCTCGCAAATGGGCGGGCAGGCGGACGGGCGGGCAGGCGGGCGGTCCCTTCCGTTCCTCTGTGAAACGTTTCCGGTCTGATCTCAGCAAGTCGATACGGTAGCCATCGGGTCGCCTGCCCGCCTGCCCGCCTAGATGATGAGTTCCCACACCCGGCCCAGCCGGGCGATCAGACCGCCAATCAGCTCGATGCCGTCCCAGAGGTTCTGCAGCCGGAGGTTTTCGTTCTCGCCGTGCTGGTTGTTGTCGTGATTGACGATGGGAACCGTGATCAGGGGAGCGCCCAGCGCCTCGCTGAAGTGATAGAGCGGCAGGCTGCCGCCCAGGATCGGGACCGCGATTACCGGCGCATTCATCGCTTCCCGGGCCGTCTGGAGCACGGCCCGGGCGGCCGGCAGGTCCAGCGGGGTCCGGTTGGAGGGGTAGCCGGAGTCGCTCCAGACCACCCGCACGATGCGAGAGTGGGTCTGGCGCGCGGCGCTGTCGGGCACGCCGTCCACGACGTGCCAGCCTTGGTTCCGCAGATGGCTCACGAACAGCTCGCGCACCCGGCGAGGCGACTGCTCGGGCACCAGCCGGAAGTCGATGTATGCGCTGGTTTCGGTGCCGATCAGGTTGGCGCCGCCCCGGCCGGTGCGGCCCCCCTGGAGCCCGCCCACGTTGAGTGCCGGCAGCATCAGCCGCTCGGCCAGCAGCGCGTTGCCGGCCTCGGTGCGGGCCAGGCCCAGCTCGCGCCGCAGCTGGTCATCGATCGGGGGTGCCGCGGCGAAGGCCGCCCGTTCCGCGGCGGTCGGTGGCTTCACGTCATCGTAGAAGCCCGGGATCAGGATCTTTCCGTCGGGATCGCGGAGCGAAGCGATCAGATGGGCCATGAGCACGTTGGGATTGGGGGCCCAGTTCCCGTAGTGACCCGAGTGGAGCGGGCGAAGCGGACCGTAGACCGTCAGGTTCACGCCCAT
>DASTEX010000675.1:0-2368 GCA_035709185.1 Gemmatimonadales bacterium | reverse complement strand
CCGAAATCGGCCAGCACCGCGTGGCGGCCTTCGAGGAGAATGTTCTCGGGCTTGATGTCGCGATGCAGCACGCCGCCGGCGTGGGCGTAGCTCAGCGCGTCCGCCACCTCGCCCAGGATCCGCACGGCATCGTCTACCGGGAACATGCCCTCGCGCTCCAGCCGGTGCCGCACCGACTCGCCCTGCACATAGGGCATGATGTAGAACAGAAGGCCGTCGCGGGTGCCGCTGCTGATGATGGGAAGGATGTGCGGGTGCTGCAACTGGGCGAGCAGCTCGGCTTCCCGCCGGAAGCGGGCCGCGCTCACGTCGCTGGTGAATTCGGGAGGCAGGACCTTGACCACCACACGGCGGTTGAGGGATGCCTCGGTTGCCAGAAAGACCTGGCTCATCCCGCCGGCCGGCAGCTCGGTCTCGATCCGGAAGGCGTCGCCCAGAGCCGCCTGTAATCGTTCGCCCAGGTTGCTCATAGTCGCCGGTCGTCACCGACCTTCGACCGGGGCGTGTTTCGCCACGTGTCGCGCCATCGCCCGGACCAACTCGGCGTTGGAGATCGGCTGCCAGCCGTGGGGCTTCATCGGTCGGCCGTAACCGAAGGTGGCCTGACCCTTGAGATCCTGGAACGCCTTCTCCATCTCGTAGACCCCGAGATTGAGGAAGTAGTTGTCCATGTCGCCGACCCAGACGGTGATCTTGCCGTTCAGGTCCTTGCCGATGGTCGACCAGTTCTTCCGGAGGTACCAGGTGAGATCGTACCCGTTGTCGCGCCAGTAGACGGCGACGGACCGGTCGATCGTGCCGGTGGTCCGGTCGAAGAGCGGCTTGGGATAGCCGTCATCTCCCACCGGGCCGTAAACGGCGTCGTAGGCCTGGAGCTGCTGGCCACCGCGGACCTTCGAGCCGAGCACTTCCTCGAGCTGGGCCATCTGGCGGACCGTCGTCAGCGGCTGCCCATCCTCCGCCCGGCTCAGGTAGCGCTGGTGCATGAGCCACTGGTTGGGACGCGCGTTCGGCATGAACGCGTTGGTGTCGGCGTAATTGTTGATCATCTGGTTGCGGGTGAAGTCGACCCCGTCCGGGTAGAGCGACCAGGTTCCGCCGAAGAACTTCGGCCGCTGGATCTGGAGCGCGAGCGCCTCCCAACCCCCGGTCGAGCCGCCGGTGAGGAGCCGGGCGTACGACTTCGGGATCAGCCGGAACTTTTCCTCGAGGTAGGGGATCAGTTCCTCGAGGAGCGCATCCTGGTACGGCCCATTGTTGGCCGAGTTGACGGCGTAGGAATCGTCGTAATAGGGCGTCGGATGCTGGAAGGTGACGGCTACCATCTGCGGGAAGTCGGGCACCATCCACGACTGGGCGAACTCGTAGCCGGGCTCACGGGCCGTCCGCTCCAGCCGGGCGGCGCGGGCATCGGCGGCCTCGGGTTGGCCCTCGGGATTGAAGCCGAACGGGGCGCCTTCGCTGAAATGGCCCTGGATGTAGATCGCCGGGTAGCGGGTGGTCGGGTTCTCCTCCCAGCCTGTGGGCAGGAGCACGGTGGCCCCGAGGTAGACCGGGCGTCCCCACCATTCGGAGAGCAGCTTGCTCTCGATCTTGATCCGCTTGACCCAGCGGGTGTCCGCCGGTCGCTCGATCGGCGGAAGTTTGCGTGTCAGGGCGATCCGGACCGTCGAGCCGTCGGGGTCCCAGCGGACCTGCTGGACCCCGCTCACCAGATTGCCGGGGGTGATGTTCCAGCGGCGTCCTTCCCACTGGTCCCAGGGGACCCAGATCGTCTTGCCGTGCTTCGGAGAGACTCGGGTGTACGGCGCCAGCAGGCCCTGGACGTAGTAGTCGCCCGGCGGGATGTCTTTCAGGCTCTTGACGGGGAAGCCGAGGGTGGCGGCGTCGAAGACCGCGGCCCCGCCGGACAGCTCCGATACATCGACCCCGAAGAAGGGAACACCCCCGGCGTATGACCCGGCCTGGAGCCGCGGTTCCCGGCTGTTGTCCCGGGAGAAGATCACGAACGCCCGACCGGTGATTGGCCCGTCGGCCAGGCCCGGTCCGACTGTGATTTCGACCCGCTGGCTGGCCGCGCGACCGGCGCCGAGGACCGTCAGGAACAACCCTGCCAGCACGATCCGTCTCATCAGTCGTCTCTCCCGGAGCTCGAGGGACTCTCCAGCTCCACGTAGGGAAACATCGCCGGGGTCCTCGTTGCCTGCCAATGGAGCGGTCTTGCTGGCCGCGCTGCCGTGGCGTGGGATCCCGGTCAGGCCCTACCCGCAATTCGACAGGACTCCGATCCGGCAGTAAATCTGGGGTTCATTCCCTGACGGAGGCTTGCCCATGTCGGTCCGGGTCCTGATCGCCGCCGCTGCTCTGG
>DASTEX010000674.1:0-4694 GCA_035709185.1 Gemmatimonadales bacterium | reverse complement strand
TGGCTGGTGCCGGACAGCCGCACCGACGTTCCCAAGGATGCCTACTCCACCGCCGGTAATCGCGGCCAGTACGCGGTCATCGTGCCGTCGCATGACCTGGTGATCGTGCGGCGGGGACTGGACTACGGCCGGCAGGGGTTCAATCAGTGGGACCTGACGCGGGAAGTGCTGAAAGCCGTGAGCACTGATCAGTAACGGCCGTTAGCCGTTAGCCGTTAGCCGTGGGCCGTGAGCTGTCAGGTGGTTTGGTCTCCGCCGCAAGCGAATTCCCCCGAAACGAAGCGCCCGCGGAGGCGCCGCACCGGCCGCCGGGGCAGGACGAACCGAGGACTCAGGTCCTGCTGGCTGATTGAAAGAAGAAGTCGAGCATGGCGGCAAGGGGCGAGGGGCTCCCCCGGAGCCGGCTCCGCAGGGCAGCCCCTTCCCAGCAGTCGATCAGCAACGTCGCCAGGCGGCGCGGCTCCGACTCGGCCGGGAGCTCACCCTGCTGACGCGCCTCCTCCAGGGTCTGGGCAATTCGTCCGGCGATCTCGGACAGGCATTCGTCAATCTTGCGCCGAAATACCTCGCTCGTCCCCGCCAGCTCCTGTCCCAGTCCGCCGAGGAGGCAGCCCAGGTATCCCTCGCTCTTGTATTTCTGGCGCGTCAACTCGAAGAACCCGCGTACCCGCTCGAGGGGCGGCCGGCTCGAGTCCCGGAGACACTGGTCCAGCCCGTCATGCACCCCCCGCATGTACTGATCGATGACCTGGAGAGCGAAGTCCTCCTTGTCCCGAAAGTGATGATAGAACGAGCCCTTGGGAGCTTGCGCGGCCTCCAGCACCGGCTGGATCCCCAGTCCGTGGTAGCCGTGCTCGAGCAGCATCTCGAGCCCTACGTCGAGCAGGCGCTGCCGGGCTGGCGCGGTGCTCAGCTGGAGACCTTTGCCAGCATGTGGTTGATGACGTTGGTGTGCTCGTGCTCCGGGCTGAACATGATGATCTCCGCGTCGGCGGTGACCTTCACGTTGTGACCCGGGGGCCAGTAGAACAGGTCGCCGGCTTTCACGGTCTCCTGCGCGCCGCTGAGGTCGGTAGTCGTAATCTCGCCCCGCAACACGAAGCCCCAGTGCGGGCACTGACAGCTGTTGCCCTCCAGCCCCACGAAGAGCGGCGTGGTATCGACGCCCGCAGCCAGCGAGAAGTACTCGCCGCTGATCCGGTCGTATCCGCTGACGTCGCCAAAGTTCTTGCGCTGGCGCAACACGACCCCCGGCAGCTCCATCTGGACCTCCACCTGCTCCTTCGGCACCCGCATAGATGCACCCTCCTCGCCGAGAAAACGTGGTTGGATTCGACTAGACCGATCGGTCTAGTCAGTATACCGAATCCGTCCGGGTCGTCAATAGCCGGGAAGGCCATTTCGCACCTTGCGCCGTTCTCATCAGGTCGGTTGTTTTGGATGGGCGGGGATGCTAGCAAGCCGCCCGCCCCCACTCTTCGTAAGCGGGCCTGAAAACTGAAGACTTCCTTACGCGAATGCCCTTCGTGTCGTACCCCCCTGCCAGTGGAGGCACACTTCTGCCTCCACTGTGGCGTCGCCACTCCAACTGAGCCCGGGGTACCGCCCCGCATCGACACCACTGGAATCGTCGAGGTTTCCCGGGTCAAACGGGCCCTCGCCGACCGCTACCGGATTGAGCGCATTCTGGGTGAAGGCGGCATGGCCACGGTCTACCTGGCCGAGGACATCAAGCACCACCGGAAAGTGGCCGTCAAGGTCATGCGGCCCGAGCTCGCCGCCACGCTGGGCGCCGAGCGGTTCCTCCGGGAAGTGGAAATCGCGGCCCGGCTGAACCATCCCCACATCCTTCCGATGCACGACTCGGGCGAGGCCGACGGATTCCTTTATTACGTCATGCCGTACGTCCCGGGCGAGTCCCTCCGGGACCGGATGAAGCGGGAAGGACAGCTCCCGGTTGAGGATGCTCTCCGGCTTTCCCGGGAGATCGCCGAGGCGCTGGCCTACGCCCATGAGCAGGGCATCGTCCACCGCGACATGAAGCCGGCTAACGTGCTGCTCAGTGCCGGGCACGCACTGGTGGCCGACTTCGGGATTGCGCGAGCAGTGGGGGGGAACGCCCTCACCCAGACCGGGCTCGCGATCGGCACACCCCAGTACATGAGCCCGGAACAGGCGATGGGTGGCAGCGAGGTGGACGGCCGGGCCGACATCTACGCCGTGGGCGCGGTGCTCTACGAGATGCTGGCGGGCGAGCCGCCGTTCACCGGACCGAACTCCCAGGCGATCATCACCCGGAGCATGACCGAGACACCGAGGTCGCTGACTTCGGTTCGCGCCGCATTACCGCCGTCACTCGACGCCGTGGTATTCAAGGCCATGGCCAAGGCCCCGGCCGATCGTTTTCAGAGCGCGCGGGCCTTCGCCGACCAGCTCGACCTAACCCTCGACCGGATCCGTCACGGGTCGGCCGCCGTTGAAGTCGAAGCGCCACCCTCGAACAAGCTGATCTGGGGTCTCTTCGGCCTCGCCGCAGCCGTGGTGCTGGTGCTGGTGGTCGGCCTCATTCGACGACTGGGCCTGCCCGCGTGGACCCTGACTTTCGCCGTGGCCCTGCTCGTGGCCGGCGCCGCAGTGCTGGTTGCTACCGGCCGGGCCGAACAGCGTCGCCGCACCGGACGGGCCGAGGGCGGGCTTGGACGCTGGCTCACCTATCGGAACGCCGCGGTGGGCGGCATCCTGGCTCTGGTACTCTGGGCGGCGGTGGCCTCGGCCCTGGCGTTCAACGCACCGGCCGGAGGGGGGGACCCCGCCGGCGGTGTGCGCCTGGCCGTTCTGCCGTTCGAGAACCGGGGCAATCCGGAGGACGCCTACTTCGCCGACGGCATCGCGGATGAAGTCCGGGGCAAGCTGGCCAGCCTGGGCGGATTCCAGGTGACGGCCCGGAGCAGCTCGGACCAGTACCGGGAGACCACCAAGGCTCCCCGCCAGATCGGCCAGGAGTTGGGCGTCGATTATCTGCTGACCGCGACGGTTCGCTGGGCCAAGGCGGCCGCCGGAACCAGCCGGGTCCAGGTTGTCCCCGAGGTGATTGACGTGCGGACCGGCGGCGTCGCCTGGCAGCAGACGTTCGACGCCGACCTGACCGATGTATTCCAGGTCCAGGCCCAGATCGCGAGCCGGGTGGCCGGGGCCATGGGAGTGGCGCTCGCGGGCCAGGAACAGGAGCGGTTGACGGAGCGTCCCACCAGTAACCTGGCCGCCTACGACGCGTATCTCAAAGGCCGGGCCATCGTCGGGGCCGAGCCGGCAGTGCTCCGCAGTGCGGTCCGGTTCTTCGACCAGGCGGTGGCGCTCGATTCCAATTTCGCCGAAGCCTGGGCCCGGCTCAGCACCAACCTCTCCCTGCTCTACAACAACGCGGTTCCGGATCCGTTCATCGGTGAGCGGGCCCGCACTGCGGCCGAGCGTGCCTTGCAACTACACCCGGAGGGAGCCAGCGGACATGGGGCAATGGGCACCTATTTCTCCGTGGTCAGAAAGGACCTGAATCGCGCCGCCGAGCACATCGGACGGGCCATCCAGCTCGCCCCCAACGACCCCGAATTGCTGGTCCGGCTGTCTATCCTGGAACGGGGTATCGGACGGTGGAACGAGGCCCTGGGTCACCTGCTGCGAGCCCGCCGGCTGGATCCGCGCTCGGTGCGGGTGACCAATGCCCTGCAGAACACCTATCTCTGGCTCCGCCGGTATCCCGAGGCACTGGAGGCCAGCGAAGCGGCGCTGGCACTGGCGCCGGGCGATCTCAGCATCAGCCAGGACAAGGCGATGATCTACGTGGCCCAGGGCGACCTGGCCGGGGCCCGCAGCGTGATCCGGCAGGTCTCTCCCGCCGTCACGCCGGAGGCGCTGGCCGCCTTCTTCGGCACCTACTGGGACATGTACTGGGTGCTGGACGAGCCGCTGCAACAGGTGCTGCTGCGGATCCGGCCCGAGGGCTACGACAACGACCGGTCGACCTGGGCCAACGTGCTGACGCAGCTCCTGTGGCTGCGGGGCGACACGGCCCGGGCCCGGATCATGGCCGACTCGGCCGTGATCGCCAACGGCGAGGTGCTGGCCCAGTCGCCGGACGATCCCCAGCGCACGTTGTTCCAGGGCCTGGCTCTGGCATACCAGGGCCGCCAGGCAGACGCCCTCGCCAAAGGAGAGCATGCGCTGAGCCTGATCTCACCCGAGGGCGATTATGTGAATGGACCGTATTTCCAGCATGTGATGGCCCGGATTTACCTGCTGGTGGGCGAGCGCGATAAGGCGCTGGACCTGCTCGAGGCGATCCTCAAGCGACCCTACTTCGTCTCGCCCGGCTGGCTCCGGATCGACCCCACCTTCGCGGAGCTCAAAGGCCACCCGCGCTTCGAACGACTACTGCAGGGACCCTAGCACGACATGCCCACCACCCGCGACTGCCCGGTCTGTCACACCTCGCTTCCGGACGAAGCGCTCTTCTGCCTCCACTGCGGCACGGCCACCCCCACCGAACCGGGGGTACCGCCTCGCACGGCGCCCACCGGGGCGTTTGAGGTCGGGAAAGTTCGCCAGGCGCTGGCCGACCGGTACCGGGTGGAACGAATCGTGGGCGAAGGCGGCATGGCCACCGTCTACCTGGCGGAGGACCTCAAGCATCACCGCAA